>NZ_JAGFPF010000260.1:0-2065 GCF_025962695.1 Candidatus Symbiopectobacterium sp. NZEC135
TTCTCTTGGTTTTCCGCAGAGAGTCTGGGGCAACGACATTGTTGTTTGCTATTATGTTTCCAATGCTGCTGATGTTTTTTTCTTTAGCACTTGATGGAGCTCATTTTCAGGCAAACCGCGCCCGATTGGCTGATGCGATGAATCAGGGGGTGTTAGCCATTGCGATAAACGATCGCTGCGATTACGTTGCGGATAAAGAATGTGGTATCAAGCATGGCAACAAGGAGGCGAATGAAAAGCTTCTGAGCCGCTATCTGAATTATTATCTGCCCAACGTAGCCTTTAATGATAACGATCTGGACGTTATGGTCAGTTTAAACCGTGATAATGCAAAAAAGTTAACCTCAATTGATTATAATGCATCAGGGATCGCAATATTACATCCTATTTTCAAGAAATATAACGAGGTGGGATTTAGCGATAATGTCCTTATTCGTGCTGACAGTTCTGCCGGTACAGTCAGAAAATCGATGGAACAGAAAAGTCTCCCTACGGATTTTGTTTTTGTTGTAGATATTTCTTCTTCTATGGGCGGTGAGATTAATGGGCTGAAATCTGGTATTAAATATGATATTTTAAAAGATGCAGTAGTGAATTTCTCTCAAACTATTCTTAATAGTAACGAGAAAAACACCATTGGCATTGTCCCTTTTAACATTGGCGTTCCTGTTAAATTGAGTAAAAAAAATGTTTTTGGTGGAAAAGAAACAGGCTGTTCTTTTGTTGGAAAACTTAAAAAAGAGTATGCGGAGTTTAAAAATAAAAGGGTTGATTTCGATTTTTGGTATAACAAAAACTTTGCTTTGAAAAATAAGGATATCAACCAGCAGGATGAGATCATCACCTCTTATTATAAATCAATCGTCTCACCTGGTTTGGGGCTTACTATGGCGAAAATGGTTGATGATAAAAAATGGTGTGCTGAAATTTCAAAAATGAATGGAAATTCATTTCCTTTTTATAGCTGTGATGCTGATCCTCGTGCCAATTTGCGGGCACATCCTGAAGAGTTTACTCTTCATTATCATAAGGCTGATAAATTATCCACACTGGCAAAAAATTATTTAAATGTGGTAAATGTTGAAACTATTGATTTCGATGAAACGTTGAAGGATGACTATTTGTTTTCTGAAAACTCAGTTACTACTTATACCTACTTTCCTTATCATGATAAAGATGGCATGTTTAACAATATGTGTTTTGATCATTGGCATACAATAAAGTTACCACGCGAATCTGATGTAAAGAAGATAACTGATTATGCCGAATTTTCGCGAAACAGAGAGTCTCCGACCTCATATTTGATTGAATTAACCTCGAAGGCTGATGTCATCTCTCATTTTAAAACAATGAAGATACAAGGAGGAAATACAGACAGTAGCAGTGGTTTGTTGCGATCGCTACCTGTGATTGCTAAGGGTATTAACCCTAAAAAAGTTATTATCATGGTTACTGATGGGGAAGATAGCGGTAGGCCGAAAGAATTGGCTACAGCGCTTCATAAGGAATACCATATTTGCAAACGCATAAAAGAGGGTTTGTTAAATTATAATAAAATCCATAAAACAGTGGAGGTGGATATTTTTTTTATTTCCTTGGCTAAGGACGGTCTTGATGGTAAAAATATTAAGTTTTGGAAGGAATTCTGTGTCGGCAATGATAATGCATTTGTGGTGGATAATTACTTAAGTTTGGTAAATATTTTGGCAAAAATATCCAAAAAAGAAAAAATTAATTTTATCGATAAAAGTGGTTTTAATCGATAAGTTGTTTCCATGTTTGGGGGGGGTATGAGAACAATAGTTATTGCGGATACACTCTATTATCGTTATATAGGGTTGAGCGATCTTTTTTATAAAAAATTCGATGGCAATCCTGATGTGGATGTATTCGATCACTACAACGAGAAAAAGCTAACACGTAGGGGGGAATACCGTAATGCGTTGGTTATAGGTAATCAAACCTTTCATGAGATGGAGAAAACAAATCAGTTATTACTTGCTAATAACAGCGATATCATTGTCTATCGTATCTTTTTTTCTGATGTAATTAAGCTACGGCGGTT
>NZ_JAGFPF010000261.1:0-2062 GCF_025962695.1 Candidatus Symbiopectobacterium sp. NZEC135
GTTGGCGGAATGCCACTCCCGGCACAGATGGCCGCTGCCGGGAGTCGACTGGCCCAGCTCGTCGTTATTGATACGCTGGTCGCTGCTCTCACTCTGCGGGATAAAGAACAAAGTCGCCGGGCTGAACGGGCGGGTATTGATTTGCCCGATATGTCCTGATGCAGTTCAGCACGGTAGCAATGATTCTTACTGCTGCGGTAGCTCATGCAGTATGGAATATAGCCTCAAAATACAAGAGGGAAGACACTCTTGTGTTCGTCTGGGCGTACAGCTGTGCCTCAGCATTGCTGTGGGTCCCGTTCAGCCTCATTCTGATAGTTGAGGGACAACAGGAACTCGACTGGAGACTCGCTGTCGGCGCAGTTATCTCGTCTGCACTTCATATCGCTTATTCTCTAATCTTGCAGGCTGGCTACGAGCGCGCCGAACTGGGTGTTGTTTATCCGATTGCCCGAGGAAGTGGACCAGTTCTGACGATACTGTTTGCAACCCTTCTCATGGGAGAACGGCTTTCACCAGGCGCTTTACTCGGCGCTTTTATCGTTATCGCTGGTATTTTCGTTGTCACCGGCAATCCGTTCAGGAGCGGAAGCCGACCACTACAGGGAATGCTTTGGGGGGCAGCGACAGGCACCGCCATCGCTGGCTATACACTCTGGGACGGTTATTCGGTAATCTCTCTGCACCTGGATCCAGTGCGCTACTACGCCAGCACACTCCTGCTACAGAGTCTGATTCTTACCCCTGGTGCGATGCGGCGACGAAATCGCATTCCAACTGCTGTACGTGTGGATATCATCCCAATCCTTATCATTGCTGTATGCTCTCCCCTTGCCTACATCCTTGTACTGACAGCCATGCAGAGCATGCCATTGGCACTCGTCGCTCCTCTCAGGGAAACATCCATTATTGTCGGCTCCCTTCTTTCGTACTGGCTGTTTCGTGAAAATCATCTGGCACGCCGGATTGCCGGTGCAGTGGTGGTGCTGACCGGCGTCGCAATAATTAGCCTTTGATCGCTTCGTTGGATGCCAATCGTCGCCTTATTGTCAGCGTGGATCGTTCGTCGAAGTTCAGTTTTCATCACCAGTTTGATCGCAAAGCTATGCCACATAGCACTATTGGCTTTATAATCATTAACGGTAAAAGTGGTATTGAATAGTGATACTCCGATGCAACACATTCAACATGTAGCCTGATTCTGATAACCGCTTTCGTTAGAAATGGCTTACTCCATAGCGAGAGTTCGTGATGCTCAAAACAGAAGATCTCAACACTATGATATCAATTGATGAGATTCACTTTGCTGACTGGCAAATCTGGCCACAGCTAAGGATTCTGTTACATCGGGGTAAGCCAGTAAGAATTTCTGCCAGAGCTTTTGACGTTCTGGTTGTTCTGGCGAGTGCTGGAGGTAAAGCGGTAAGTAAAGAATCTTTACTTACTCAAGTGTGGGGAAATGAAATTGTCGAAGAAAATAATCTTCAGGCACAAATTTCAGCTATACGCCGCATACTGGATCATGACCGCCATCTACTGATTACTGAATTTGGTTGTGGTTATCGCTTTAATATCAATAAACTGCCAACTGAACCGCTCTCTAAATCAGAAATACCTGAGCCCGCTGTTACCCCTTTTCTAGCGTCGATTCTGGGGCGTGATAAAGCTGTGCAGGAATTATGCGCCTTATTGGATCAATACCGTCTGGTGACGATTACAGGCTCAGGGGGCGTGGGTAAGACTCGTTTGGCATGGGAAGTCGTCAGCCTTACACACTCGCATTTTCCTGATGGAATATGTGTGGCTGAACTGGCGCATATCACCGAAGCATCCAGCTTGCTATCTGTTATTTCACAAGCGCTCCATCTTCCATTAGCTGCCATTCATAATGATGCCGATTTACGGCAACAGCTTGCACGGCGTCGATGTTTACTGCTGATTGATAACTGTGAACATGTAATTAGTGAACTGGAACCAGTTATTACGTTTCTCCTGCACCTGGCTCCCCATATAAAACTGTTGTTGACCAGCCAGGTAGCGTTACAGGTTGCCGGCGAGCAAC
>NZ_JAGFPF010000262.1:0-2052 GCF_025962695.1 Candidatus Symbiopectobacterium sp. NZEC135
GAACAGGGCGTGGTGTTCGTACCGGGTGAGTTCTTCTTCCCGGAACGTCCTGATTACGCCACGCTGCGTTTCTCGTTTGCCACCGCAACGGATGAGCAGATGCACGAGGCGGTTGCTCGCCTGAAACGCGCGCTCTAAGTTGAGTGGTTGAGATTGCTGATAAAGCCACTTTACTTCTCGTCATCCTCGGCGCAAGCCGGGGATCTCTGCCAGGATAAATGCGTTTCTTCGGCAAGAGATTCCCGCCTGCGCGGGAATGATGGCGGTGGGAGTCCACTGTTCTAGGCTGGTTTTTCAGCGGTTGCTTGCTACGCTACACCGCGCCTCAGCACAGTTGTCGAACCAGATACGGCAGTTCCTGACTGACCATCTCCAGTAGGGTGTCGCGCACCGCCGTTGTTTATGAAAGCCGGTGATGTGGTGGACACGCTAAAAGTGTGTCCAGTTCTCCCGGCTACCCTGCGGTAGCGGGAGTGCACGCCCTGAAGGGGGACTCTGCGGCATGGTGTGGGGCGCTAATGCCTTATCGCTTGAGGCAATGCGGAACATTTGCATCAGTGATACCAATTGGGCTGCCTGATCGTTCAGGCTTCCGGCCGCGCTGGCCGACTGTTCGACCAGCGCAGCGTTCTGCTGTGTCACGCGATCGAGCTGATTGATCGCGCTGTGAACTTGCTCAATGCCCGATTCCTGCTCCCGCGTGGTTCCCCCGATGGTGGCGATCAAATGGGCGACCTCACTTGCCTGCGCCACTAACGCTGCAATGGTGCTGCCCGTCTCTTCAACCAGCGTAGAGCCGGCATTGACAGTTTCTACGCTGTTATGGATCAGCGTTTTGATTTCTTTGGCGGCGGAAGCGGAGCGCTGCGCCAGCGAGCGAACCTCACCGGCAACCACGGCAAAGCCGCGACCTTGTTCGCCCGCACGGGCGGCCTCGACGGCGGCGTTCAACGCCAGAATGTTGGTTTGAAATGCAATGCCATCAATCACGCCGATAATATCGCTGATTTGGCCTGAACTGGTGGTAATGGCTTTCATGGTTGCCACGATCTGGTTAACGGCTTCTCCGCCTTTTTCCGCCGTGGCGCTGGCCTGGTTGGCGAGCTGTGCGGCACTGTGCACTGCATCGGCGTTTTGACGCACCGCCTGGCTTATCTCTTCCATCGCGGCGGCGGTTTGCTGCAAATTAGCCGCCTGTTCTTCCGTGCGCTGACTCAGATCGGTACTGCCGATGGCAATTTCGTTGGAGCCGGTGGCGATGGATTCGCTGCTTTGCCGTACCTGCTCCACCATGGCGCTCAGACTGTTGCGCATGGTGTTCATGGCGGCCAGCATGCTGCTGCTGTCGTTAGGGCGCAGGGCAATCGCTGCGGCTAAATCCCCTTGAGCGACTTGCTGGGTAATGAGGGTTGCATAGGCCGGCTCGCCACCCAGCTGTTTTCTCAAGGTATAAGCGATCAGAAACGCAATCAGCGCACCCAATCCCGTTGCCAGCAGCGCCAGAATCAACATCAGGTTTCCGCCATTATTAGCCTGCGCGATGGCTTGCTGGGCCAGCTTGATCGCCTGATTTTTTTGCAGATCAATCATATCATCCAGCGTTTTGAACACCGGTAACTGTGCGCGCCGCATCTCGTCCAGCTTCATTTTTTCTTCCGGGTTATCGCTGAGCTCCCGGGCTACCGCTTCTTTCACCGCATTCATATACGCGGGACGAATTTTGGCCAACTGCGCCAATAACGCCTTTCCAGCAGGGAGCGTGGAGTTGTCATTCAGCGTCTCCAGAAGCTCGGTATTGCGGGCAATCGTGGTATCAATCACCTGCTTCTCTTCCTGTTTACGTGCACGATCCTGATACAGCGCCATATTGCGCACTGAGCGGGCGACAGCATCGAATCCGGTTTTTAATTCCTGAGTGAGTAACAGATTATTGAGTGAACGGTTGGCGAGCAGTTCCATATCATTGCCCAGTGATATCAACTGAGAGCGACCAAGAATGGCCACGCACAGGCTGATGATAATCACTGACGCAAAGCCCGAGCCCAACATGGT
>NZ_JAGFPF010000263.1:0-2041 GCF_025962695.1 Candidatus Symbiopectobacterium sp. NZEC135
GATATGGGCAACCAATTCCAATACTGGTTCGGCTTGCCGAATTTCTACCCCATCACCCGCTATAATCACAGCGTCCACTATGCGATGGCCGTGTGGCAACTGGGGCTGGCGGTGAAGCAGGCCAGCCAGGGTAACGCCGTACAGGCAATGCCCACCCGTCAGCCGACGAGTGGGGCGCAGCCTAGCCTGCGCTGGGAATAAACGTCACGCTGGGGCGTTGCCGTTATTGCGGATCAACGCCTGATACCAGTAGAAGCTGTCCTTCTTGATGCGCGTCAACGGGGTGGGATCGAACTCACCCCGATCGATATAGACAAAGCCGTAGCGCTTCTTAAAACCATCGCTCGAACTGAGCACATCGATAAAGGTCCAGGGGTTGTAGGAGATAACCTGTGCACCGTCCTGAATGGCGAGCCGCATCTGCTCGATGTGATCGCGAATATAGGCAATGCGATAGTCGTCGTGCACCTTACCGTCCGGCGTGAGTTCATCGCGTGTACCCAATCCATTCTCTGTCACCATCAGCGGTAGCCGATAGCGTTCATGCAGTTCACGAAATGCCAGGCGAAAGCCAATCGGATCGATCTGCCAGCCATATTCTGTTGCCTTCAGGTAGGGGTTCTTTTCACGCTGATAGTAACCGGGGATTACGGACGCCAAACGATCGCCCGTTTCGTCTTTGATGCGCTCAATGTCCTGTACGCTGATGTCTGCCGGGCAGGCGCTGGCAACGTTGGTGCGATAGTAGTTAAAGGCGATGAAATCCGGCGCATGCTGGCGCAGATAGTCAAAATCACCGTCTTCCACCTGCGGATACCAGCCGTGCTGTTGCAAAAATGCGGTGTAGTAACCGGGATAGTCGCCATAGCAATGCACGTGCAGCATGGCGTGGTTGCGCAGATCGTGGTTGTGACGCGCGGCTAAAACATCTTCAGGGCGCGGTGATGCCGGGTAGATAGGCACATAGGAGACCGCCGGACCAATCTTCGCCTGTGGCAGCAGTTCATGGCAGGCTTCAATCGCCTTAGCGGTCGCCAGAAACATGTGATGGTTCATCTGATAGCGGCGGCGATCGGCCTCGTTGGCGTCCAGACCCTGCAATCCCATAAGCACATCCACTGACAGCATCAGGTTCTGTTCGTTAATGGTCAGCCAGTATTTCACGCGGTCGCCAAAGGCGCTAAACAAGGTGCGCGCATATTTCTCGAAATCGGCGATGGATTCACGCGCCAGCCAGCCTCCGTACTTTTTATTCAACCCTTCCGGAAAATCGAAATGGTACAGGGTGACGATGGGTTCAATGTGGTGGTGGCGCAGTTCATCAATCAGTGCCAGATAAAAATCAATCCCAGCCTGATTCGGCTCGGCTTCATCGCCATTGGGGAAAATACGGGTCCAGGCGATGGAAAAACGGTAAGAGCGCAGGCCCAGTTCGGCCATCAAGGCGATATCTTCCCGCCAGTGGGTGTAGTGTCCACTGGCAACTGTGGTATCAGCCTGTTGATGAGATTTCAGCAACGCGCGCGTGTCCGCGGTGGAAAGCCCTTTGCCATCCTCCAGATAGCCACCTTCTACCTGAAAAGCGGAGGTGGCGGCGCCCCACAGAAAGTCGGCGGGAAAGTCAGTTTTTATCTTGTTCAGCATGCAATCACCTTGGTGTAGTAGAAAATGGTCATGAGTAAATGTGTTCTCGCACGGTGCGGCTTTTTACCGCCTGTGCCTGATACAGCGCCACGTTGTCCGGCTGCGGCGAGAAGCGCCATGTGTGTTGATGGCGGGCAATCTGTTGGTGGGCTTGCGCGTAGCTGCGGTAGTGTTGCAGCGTGACCACCGCAGAGATCCAGGCACCCGCCGCCGTGGCGTTATCCTCGAGTGCCACCACCGGGCGGTTGTAAATATCTGCCTGAATCTGGTTGAAGGTGCCGAATTGGGTGATGCCACCCGCGGTGTAGATATCGGTTATTTCCCCCACCAGCGGGGCGATGCCCTGAATCTGGTGATGAAGTTCATGGGCAATTCCTTCCAGAATGGCGCGGGCGAA
>NZ_JAGFPF010000264.1:0-2036 GCF_025962695.1 Candidatus Symbiopectobacterium sp. NZEC135
ATCAGCTCGAAAGCATCACGGATTTGCAACACTACAGCGGTGTCCATGATGTCCTGAGTGGTTGCCCCCCAGTGAACAAAGCCACCGGACTCACCCGCCTGTTTGGAGATTTGATGCACCAGCGGCAGAATCGGGTAACCGACAATTTCGGTCTCATGGCGCAGCAGATCGAAATCCAGCGTATCGGCATTGCAGCGCTGGGCAATTTCTTGCGCCGCTGCCTCAGGGATCACGCCACAGCGTGCCTGCGCTTTGGCAAGCGCTACCTCAACGATGACATATTTTCTAATCAGTTCGTGGTCGTCAAAAACGGCGCGCATTGCTGGCGTGCCAAAGGCATCACGAAACAGTACGGAATCAAGCACATTCGAAGCCATAAAAGCATCCTGAAATGAGAGTAAGAGTGATAAACTGCGCCTGTCATGCCGCAATGGGGTTGCCAGTAAGCCAATACTGTTAACAGGCATGACAGGCGCATCGGGTACTCACCTATCTGTACTATTGTTTATGTACAAGCACGTTTAAATGTACGAACAATTACAAATGTACGGACATTGTGAATGTACGAACAAGATAGAATGTACGGACATAAAAGCGAAAGCGCTTTAGCGCAGCTTTGTGATATTGATCAGTTATGCGGGAAAAAAACCGTTGCCTATAAAAGAATCGTTGTATCGACGCATTGCGCGTGAACTTGCACAGCAAATCCTCTCCGGACAATACCCGGTGGGTTCCCTGTTACCGACGGAAATGGCGCTGTGCGAACACTATCAGGTCAGCCGACACACCATGCGGGAGGCGCTGCGCGATTTGACCGAGCAGGGATTGATCACGCGGCGCAAGGGGTTGGGCACACAAGTGGCAGACAAAGCGCAGCATAAAGGGTTGAATCACCCGCTGGCCTGTCTGGAAGATCTGTTTTTTCTGGCGAAAAATAATCCGCGTGTCGTGAAAAGGATTGATGAAGTCGTTGCTGACTACGATCTGGCACAGACCATCGGCTGTGAGCCGGGATCTCGCTGGCTACACGTTGCCAGCATTCGGGAAGACAGTGAAAACAAAGATGCGCCCATATGTTGGACGGACAGCTACGCCAGTGCCACCTTCACCAAAGTGCGCCAATTGGTACGCAGCGATCCCTTCGCGCTGATCAGCGATCTGATCGAAACCCACTACGGCATTCAAAGCGAAGAGGTACGGCAGACCATCTCTGCGGTCACCGTGTCGGCGAAAATTGCCAAGGTGCTGGGCGTTGAGCCCGGATCGCCAGCGCTGAAGATTGTTCGCCGCTATCTGGATCGAGACGGCAATACGTTTGAAACCACCATCTCGGTGCACCCCGCCGATCGCTATGCGTGTTCTATCGTACTGACGCGGGCAAAAGGCTGAAGGCTTCACATTTCTCGTGAAACGGATATGAATCACTCACGCGTTGCAGATACGTTTATAATTCAACCGTTATAGTACGCGCAGTATAACTACGGAGAGCGTTTTTTTGGACAGTCAAAGCGATACACGTTGTGAAAACATCGTTCGTGAAAACATCGATGGTAAAAACAGAAGCAACAACAGCATTACCTCTCCGGCAAACTGACACACCCTAATGTGCGTTGCTTGCCGGTAACGGCGGGCGACGCAATCAGCATTACGATCACAATTGCATCCCTGTTAAACGTTCATCCAAGACGGCGGATATGAAAAGCCGTACACACAGGAAGCATCAGGATGCATCTCTACACTTACGCACTCTTTCCTCCCGGCCAACAGCGCCTTTATATCCAGTAATCCCTCGCTTTCAGGCAGCGGCGGAGCCGTTATGACAACGCTCACCCGTCTTACCTTCAAGCGATGATACTGAATACACGTCTGGTTTCTTCGGAGATTCCTGCGATCCCGGCGTTCCGGCATCATTACGTTCAATCTATCGCTTCTCAGCGGTTAAGGAGCCGAAATGGACGATCACCCCAGTCAGCAATCTACAACGCGTAGCAAGGGATGACACGCTAGCACGTTTGCTTCTCCGTCCTCTCTGTCAC
>NZ_JAGFPF010000266.1:0-2033 GCF_025962695.1 Candidatus Symbiopectobacterium sp. NZEC135
ACATCCTGCCACAGTTGCACCAGACGTAAGATGGGGCCAGTAACGTGTCCGGCAAACATATTAAAGGCAATAAGCCCTCCAACCGTCATTCCCCCCTCAATCACCAGCCGAGAGCCATACCACAAAATAACCACGCTGGTGATTCTGCTGATAAAACGCGATATCTGATTCGCGATATTGCTCAAGTTGCCAGTTTTAAAGCAACTGCTGACAAACGCCGCCGTCTGTTCATCCCAGCGACGCGTCAGGTGATGCTCGACGGACATCGCCTTGACGGGTTCAATGGCAGTAATACTCTCAACCAGAAAAGCCTGATTTTTCGCCCCCTGCCGAAACTGATCCTCTAATCGATTCCGCAGTGGTCGTGTAATGACAGCCGACAAAACAATGTAAGGCAGCAGGGATATCAGGACGACAACGGTCAAAGAAAGGCTATACATCGCCATGACCACAAAAAAGACCACAGTGAATAACAGATCCAACCCTAACGTCATTGCACTGCCGGTCAAGAACTCCCGTACCGTTTTGAGCTCATGTACACGGGCGACGGTCACCCCGGTCTGACGCCCACGAAACCATCCCAACGGGAGCGACAACAGATGACGATAGAGCAGCGAACTTAACGTGGCATCAATACGCTGCGAGGTATGCGCCAACTGGTAGTTACGTAACCCATCCAGCACCACATCCGCCAAAGTGACACAAATCATCCCCAGCGCCAGCACATCCAACGTCGACACACTTTGGTGTGCCAATACCTTATCCACGACAATCTGAAAAAATAAGGGAAGAATCAGTGCCAATATCTGAATAAAAAAAGAGGCGAGCATGATCTCAACCACCAGGCTTTTATAGCGAATAAAAGCCTGAGCGAACCAGCGCAGATTAAATTTCTGAGCCAAATTGTCAGAGAAAAAACGCCGGGTGAACATGAAACCGCTTACTGTCTGCCCCTGAGCAGGATGGAAAATCTCAGATCGATCGCGAGATATCTCTTGTATCAGCCACTTACCCTCTTTAACTGCCAGCAGTAAGACATACCCTTTTTCCGGAAAATAAACTAAAGCAGGTGTGGGCATGTCATCAGAAACCGTGATGCGGGCTTGATAGCGACAGCGAAAGCCACAGTGACGAGCAGCACGAACCAGTTGCACGTTAATATCATGGTGGGTATCAGTTCCGAACTGCGCTTGTAAAGCCTCTATATTGACAGCGATACCGTAATATCCCACGATCGATGCCAATCCTTGCCACACGTATTTATCTTGAGACATGCCCTGCCTCCATTAATACGCGAGAGAAGATTGCTGGCGATGCTGATCTGATGGTGCCGTTGCTAACGGCAGCGAGACGGAAGAGACACTGGCATCATCCTCTTCATCCCAACCCATAAACTGGACGATATCTTGTTTCATCAAAGCGACAGACCGTTGCTGACGCACTTTCTTGCCAGTAGGCAATGCTTGCCCGGATTCAATATGATTGAGAATATCCGTTGACTGCCATTGCGTACCGTCAGCAAATTCAATGCGTTCTATCTGATATCGTGGTGCGCTAAAGAATTCTTGGATCGTCACGCTATCCTTGCTGTTCTGGAACAACAGCGCCAGATCGTTGGCCTTGCTGTAGCTTGAACCACTACGGCGTTGTAGTGTTACTTGTTGCGGAGTGATGCCCTTACTAAGCTTAAGCACATCAACATCGCCAGATTCACTGCTGTGTTCTGCAATAACATCCTGGCCACCACCACGGCTAAACAAGTAGGTGTCGCTGCCACTTCCTCCCTCAAGATGATCCTTACCCGTACCGCCTGAGAGTATGTCATTGCCCGTTCCACCTTTGAGGCGGTCGTTCCCGTTTCCTCCCATCAACTTGTCGTTACCACCATCCCCCTCAAGCCGGTCATCGCCTTTGCCACCTGTCAGGGTGTCATTGCCGTCTCCGCCTTCTAGCGTGTCATCCCCCGCATCTCCGTACAGGCTGTCGTTCCCCTTGTTGCCATACAGGCTGTCATCTCCCCCACCGCCGTGTAT
>NZ_JAGFPF010000265.1:0-2033 GCF_025962695.1 Candidatus Symbiopectobacterium sp. NZEC135
AAGCGGTCTCCGGGGTGCCCGGGAGGTGTTGATACCACTCCTGCAACCGTTTTAACAGGATGAGTAAAAACTCGACGGCCACGTTTCCACCGTGTGCCTGGGCTTGCTGGAATTGTTCTTGAATCTGTTTTGTATTACAGGTTGATATCGCGGCACAAACCACGATTTCACTTTTTTGAAATAAATTTCCCCAGTGACCATCGGCCTGATCCTGCAGGTTTTTGAAGGGCAATTGTTGGGCAAACTGGTGTGCCCAAACCACTAACTGCTCAAAGCTAAGCTCGTGTGGGTTAAAAAGGGATGAATTTATCGCCTCATCCTGCCGCTGTTGCCGCGAGGTCATTATGCGATATCCCACTCGTTTGATAACGGTAGTAACTGAGGTGCTATCAACGTGCCTTCGCTTAAATAGAAGGGATAAACCATATTGCTACGCGTGTTGGTGGTGATAACGCTGTAGTCAATTTGAATAAGCAATTTCCCAGAAAAGGGTTCGGGTAAAAAATGGACATCCTCGACATTGATGCGCGATTCGAAAAATAAAATGGCATGGCGAATTTCAGAGGCGAGCTGGGTTAATACCGTCTGCGTGAGTTCTTCAAATACAAACTGATTAATTCGGCAACCGAAATCGGGCGTCATAAGTCGCTCCCCAGGCGTGGTGGAGAGTAGAATCGTTAAGCTCTGTTCGATATCCTGTATATCAGAGCTCATGACAATCTGATGATTGGGTCCAGTAAAGCAGGGCGGAAATGCCCAGCCGGTTCCTAAAAATGCATTGTCGTTTGCCATAAATTTCACGCAATCCTCGTTGGCTGTGGTTAACCGCCAATAATGACCGTAGGGTATCCTAGCGTGATCGTTCCTCCGTGGCTGGTAGTGTCACCCATTCTTGCCGCAGGTTTCCCACCAATCATCACCGTGGCCGATCCTTTAACAATGGTCGATGGCGGCCCAACGCAGACGCAACTATCCCCAACGACTGCTGCGGGCAAAGATCCAATTAAGACCGTTGGTACGCTCGGTCCTATAATGGGGCCTCCAACGTGAGGAATTGGAGGAAACCCCGGGGTTACCATCGGACACACCTGTAAGTCCGTAATTCTTGCTGCAAAGGGCATATATCAACTCCGTTAATCGCTAATTAATTTTGACCAGGGCACCCTTGATGGTCGTCATTCCTGAGCATGAGAGTTCTGCGGTGGCATTTCCTTTCAGTGTTAATCCCGTATTGGCCTGCGCTGAAACATTTAACGCTGAAATTTTAGCGTCGCCAGTGGCCTTAATAGTGGTATCGCGACTGGAATCAATTTTTACCGACCCTTTGGCTGAGAGAGTTATATCTTTACTACTGGTGATAGCAATGCCATCTTTATCCAGGCTTATCACATTACTATTCTGATCAGTCAGGGTAATGGATTTATCTTTATCACTAATCACGATGGAATTGCCGTTCGGTGTTTTTAACGTCATTACGCTATTTTCGTCGTCAAAAATAATTTTCATTTTACTTTTTGTGACGATGGTCTTGATATGGTTGTCTGACGTAATCTCTTCAGGCATTTTATTTTTACTGCTATACAGTGAGCCAAGAATAATGGGATTACTGGGATCCTGATTGATACAGCCAATAATCACTTCATCGCCCACTTCGGGAATGAAAAAGTTCCCGCACCCTGATGAAGCATAGTACGTGGCTAATCGTACCCAGATTAAATTAGCTTCGCTATTCAACGTTGGGATCTTTATCTGGATGCGATAATTTGAATCTGGATCGCCATCCAATTTTGTCACTACGCCGATTTGTAGCCCATCTACGGGCGGTAAATATCCTGAAGCGGGTGGGGCACCAATATCGCGGTGTTCTGCCGACCACATCGCAGACATTCCCAACTCGGCTGTGGTAATCCACTGACCTTTCTCAATACTGTGGTGAATGCCACCAACATAATGTGGGCCGTTGTAACGTTCACCAACGCCAGCCAATTCAAGTAAACTGTTAATCGTCGCGCTAGCGTTTCCCTGAAAAGTAA
>NZ_JAGFPF010000267.1:0-2032 GCF_025962695.1 Candidatus Symbiopectobacterium sp. NZEC135
CGATTAAGCCCTTTCTCTTTCAGATGCATAAACGCACATTGCACCAATGCATGATTATCGGTCGCGATGTAATGCACAGGCGGATAGTCATCAGGATCGTGATAAGAACCGCCAACTCCCACCAATGGCACACTGACGCTCTGCAACGACTGAACAATTTCCCGATCGTCAAAATCGGCAATAACGCCATCGCCCAGCCAGTCTTTCACATTATCAATACGGCAGCGGAAATCCTCTTCAATAAAAATATCCCAACCGCATTGAGAGGCCTGCAAGTACTCGCCTACGCCCTCTACCACTTGCCGGTCGTAGACTTTATTGGCATTAAACAACAGCGTAATACGATAGCGTTTATCAAACATATTCACTGCCCCAGCCGTGGAGATGCCCTTCTCAATAGCATACCCCCACGGTGAGCAAAAATATTTTGCTGATTAATGCGAGCCGCAGCCAGTTTCCTGAAACCCGCTTACATCCTGTCATCAGAGACACTCAGCCCTTGCGCTTGGTGGCCGTATCCATCCATACCGCCAACAGTAAAATGCCACCTTTGACGATGTACTGCCAAAACGTCGGAACATCCAGCATGCTCATGCCATTATCTAACGAGGCCATGATAAACGCCCCCATGACTGCCCCGGCTACACTGCCCACGCCACCGGCCAAACTGGTGCCGCCAATCACGCACGCGGCGATGGCATCCAACTCGGCAATATTGCCCGCAGACGGTGAGCCCGCCCCCAAACGCGAACTTAAAATCAACCCGGCTACCGCCACCATCAGTCCGTTAATAGCAAAAACCGCCAGCTTGCTGCGTGCAACATTGATGCCCGACAAGCGCGCCGCCTCGATATTGCCGCCAATGGCATAAATGCGACGCCCAAACGCCGTGCGCGTTGCCATAAAAATCCCGCCCAGCATCAGCAGCGTCAAAATCAGCACTGGCGTTGGCACGCCACGATAGTCATTCAGCAGGTAAATCGCGCCCAGCACCAGCACCGCCATGACCGCCTGACGCCCGATATCACTGGCAGGACGCGTTACACTGAGTCCCAGACTGGCTCGCTTTTGCCGCCGACGCCATTGCCAGGCCACAAATATCAGTAACCCCGCCACCCCAAGCGTAAACCCCA
The DNA here is from genome assembly GCF_025962695.1 of Candidatus Symbiopectobacterium sp. NZEC135. Lineage (NCBI taxonomy): Bacteria > Pseudomonadati > Pseudomonadota > Gammaproteobacteria > Enterobacterales > Enterobacteriaceae > Symbiopectobacterium > Candidatus Symbiopectobacterium sp. NZEC135. Next base: position 1,134 of record NZ_JAGFPF010000267.1, read on the forward strand.
CGCCCGCGGGCAGATAGCTTTGGCCGATCTGTGCCATAGCGCTACTGGTCGGAGAGACAGTGGTACCGTTGGTAATCCCGATGAGAATGCCGCGAAAAGCCAGCATTCCCGCAAGAGTGACAATAAATGAGGGCACTTTACGGTACGCTACCCACCAGCCATTCCATGCACCCAATAACAGCCCCAGAAACAGCGTCACCACGATAGTCAACGGTAGAGGCCATCCTAACCACACGTCAAAGATGGCGGCCAATCCGCCCAGTAACCCCATCATGGAGCCCACCGAGAGATCAATTTCGGCAGAGACGATAACAAACACCATTCCTACCGCCAGAATGCCGGTAATGGCCGTTTGGCGCAGCAGGTTAGACACATTACGCGCGCTGAGATAGGAGCCATCGGTCATTAAGGTGAAAAACAGCATAATCGCCACAATCGCAGCAATCATGACAAACACCTGAAGATTTACCTGCTTGAACCAGCGTACGGCCTCGCCCGCTCGTGCCAGCTGTTTAGGTGCCAGGGTATCGGCAGAAGCATTAGACGGTGGCGTTTTCAACATGTTGTTCACTCCTCAGCGCGGCTTCCATAACCTGCTCTTGGGTCAGATCGTGATTAACCAAATCTGCTTTTATGCGCCCTTCATGCATCACCAAGACACGATCGCTCAGTCCCAGCACCTCGGGCAGCTCAGATGAAATGACAATAATCGCCATTCCCTCTTTGGCTAACTGATTAATAAGTTTATATATTTCATATTTAGCGCCGATATCAATACCGCGCGTAGGCTCATCGAGGATCAAAATATCGGGGTTTAACAACAGGCATTTTGCCAACACCGCTTTTTGCTGATTCCCGCCGCTCAGGCGGGCAATGGCTAAATCCTGGCTGGCCGTTTT
>NZ_JAGFPF010000268.1:0-2031 GCF_025962695.1 Candidatus Symbiopectobacterium sp. NZEC135
ATTCCATCGAACGTCTTTTACCCGGCATCAGGTAAGTCGTATCAATCACATTCCCCCCAATGATCGTTGCAACGAAGATAACAGCCCCCGTAGCCTTACCAATCCATTGTTTTTTCCTCATCCACGTGAGAATGCTTGCCACGACCAGCGCAACCGCCGCCGAGAAGAACACATGCTGCCAATTCATTGAAGCTCCTTGTCAATTTTTTTACGCTTTTGATGCGCTGAAAAGCGGCGCTCTTTATGCTCCAGGTAGCTTAGTATACCGCCGTTTTGCGGCGTGCCTTCTTTTAGGCAGCGTGGAGAGAGCACCGACAGATTGCTTTTCGCTTTCGGATAAATTATTGATAGTTTTGCCAGAATGCAGATCGTTTATGATGCTCTGGGCCACAAGGTCCGCCACAAACTCGCCGCTCGCCGCACCCAGTACTCCCCACCCGCAGCTCAGGCCAAAGGTCGCGGGCTGACAGATCTCTCCTATAACACCAGTCAGTCTGCTATCCTCACTGTAGCGCACAGGCGACGGGTGACTTAGGTTGAACTGAGAGTCTGACCGGTAAAATGACGATCCCGGCGCTAGGGCCGGGATCATTTCAACCTTTTATTGTAAAGGTGATATAAATATTATCAGCTTGTAGTTTTCTTAAATGCTCTCTTGCATGATTGCAACTATCATAAGGTGTTACCAAATTACAGTGCCAGTCTGCATAAAAATTATTCATTTTATTATTTTCGCATTGATACACATCCCCGCCAAGTACTGTCCATTTAGCTTTTTCAAATAACTCCAGAGCTTCATTTGCGACAGATATCGGAAGCACTACATCATTAATCCCATCATCCAAAAGGCTTTTTCCACACCGAGCATATAATTCTAATATTTTATTAATCATATTGTCATCCTTAAAGAAATCACCTGCGCTAATAGAAATTCTCTTATCAGATGATTCAGAGATATAGTTAGTACCTGTATTTTCTACAGGTTGAGGGTTTATGAATATTCCATCATCTTTCCCTGGCTGAGATTCAGGAGAGATTGTAATAAGAGGATTACTCATGCCAGACTGATCCGGCGTCGTCAGCGTGGTGGCAGTGTTCTCCGTCGGGGCCGGGTTTTCCAGTATACTGACTATTGGTTAACCCGGCTGCGATACCCATCTGATGCATTACACCACGGCAGGTGGCATTCTTCACACAGGCTTCGAAGGCTTTTTCACCTGCTTTAACAATGATGCTCAGCGAGTTATTCTCAACCGCACTCCTGCCCGCCTGCGCACCACTGGCGGCTGAGGCCGTATCACCCGATGCTAAACCTGAAGCCAGCCCCCCGCATCCTTGCCTGAAAGCTGTGCCACCACCGCACCGACTATCGCGTGGCCCATCAGGTTGGCGGCTCTTTGCTCCGTGGTGGGTTCGCCTTTGGCCGGCAGCGTGGCTTCTTTTACTAACTGCGCCAGATACGGCGCGGCACCTCCGGCTATCGCCTGCCTGATATCGCCGCCCGCCAGTGCCTGTATCGCCGCCGTCGCAGCCTGCGCCGCCTGCTGATAGCTACTGCCAACGCCGTATTGCTTCATCTCGTCTTTGTAGCTTTGCGTTTGCGTTAAAGCGGCCTTGTACGCAGCCCATTTCTTATCTATATCCTTATCGTTGGCATCATCTGCCGGGCGCGGGTACCCTACCTCACCGGACTCTTCTGCTTTTTTCAGCGCACGTTGCTCGCCTTCCGTGCGCACAATATCCATCACCTGAGCGCCAATTTCCCCAATTAGCTGGGCCTGGCGCAGGCGTTGTTGCTCTTTCTCTTTGTTAAAGATCGGACTCAGGGCATTGTTGGCATGCTCCACGTCGTGGCTCAGCGTGCTCACATCCTGCTGCTGATTCGCCGTATCACGGATCAGCAGGCTGCCCTCGCTGACAGCGGCGTAGGTGGTGCTTGATGCACTGCCGTTGCTGCCGAGCGACATCAGCGCCGAGGGCATCGTCATCGCCAGCGAAGAGAGCATATTGCCCTGCATCGACGGGCACATA
>NZ_JAGFPF010000269.1:0-2011 GCF_025962695.1 Candidatus Symbiopectobacterium sp. NZEC135
CTCGACGAGTGGGATCTGCCCAACAGCGTCAAACAGGACAGCCGTCCTTTCGCACGCCGCGTGCGCGATGCGATGTCGCGCCACGTGCAGACGCTGGCTTATACCGCGTCTCACGATGCCTTGTTAAGCACCTTCGATCGCGGCCACGTCGCAGTGATCGTGGATGGCGATCGCTTTCTCGGCCTGATCACCCGTACCGATGTGCTGAACCATTGGCGTCACACCCTGAACTGATATTTGCCCGCTGCTAAGGAATTTACCATGAGCCGTTTTGATACCCTGACCGTACACGCAGGCTACACGCCCGACGCTACCGGCGCCGTGATGCCAGCCATCTATGCCACCTCGACCTTTGCCCAGACCGCGCCCGGAGAGCACGCTGGCTATGAATACTCGCGCAGTGGCAACCCGACTCGCGCCGCACTGGAGTCCGCCATTGCCAGCCTGGAGAACGGCACGCAGGGCTATGCCTTTGCCTCCGGCCTGGCCGCCAGCGCCACGGTATTGGAATTGCTCGATCACGGCAGCCATATCGTCGCCGTGGACGATCTGTACGGCGGCACCTGGCGTCTGCTGGAAAACGTGCGTAAGCGCAGCGCTGGCCTGAGCGTAAGCTATGTGGAACCGGGCGACAGCGCAGCGCTGGAGCGCGCGGTTACGCCGCAAACCCGGCTTATTTGGGTGGAAACCCCCACCAACCCGCTGCTAAAGCTGGCCGATCTGGCCGCGATCGCCGCGATTGCCCAGCGCCACAACCTGATTAGCGTTGCCGATAACACCTTTGCCTCACCGGTGCTGCAACGCCCGCTCGATCTGGGGTTCGACATTGTGGTGCATTCTGCCACCAAGTATTTGAACGGTCACTCCGACGTGATCGCCGGGCTGGCCGTGGTGGGCAACAACCGCGAGCTGGCAGCCAGACTGGCCTACCTGCACAATGCGGTTGGCGGCGTGCTCGATCCCTTCAGCAGCTTTCTCACGCTGCGCGGTATCCGCACCCTGGCGCTACGCATTCAACGTCACAGTGAGAATGCCCTCACGCTGGCACGCTGGCTGGAACAGCAGCCGCAGGTCGAACAGGTTTATTATCCGGGATTGCTCAGTCATCCGCAGTACGAACTGGCCCAGCGCCAGATGGCAGCGCCTGGCGGCATGATCTCGGTGCGTCTGAAAGGGGATGAAGATCGCGCCCGCCGAGTGATTCAGCGCACTAAAATCTTTACGCTGGCGGAGAGCCTCGGCGGCGTGGAGAGCTTAATCAGCCAACCCTACGCCATGACTCATGCATCGGTGCCGTTGGAAAAACGCTTGGAGAAAGGCAACACCACAGCTGATTCGCCTCTCGGTCGGCATCGAGAATGCAGAGGATCTGATCGCCGATCTGCATCAGGCGCTATCGGGAGACAACGCCTGATGTCGCACGGCTACGCCTGTTCCGACGGCGTAGCCAATGCCACCAGCAATCGCTGAATATCCTGCGGCGTGGGCGTCTCGCAGGTGAATAAAATGCGGTACATCAGGGGCGCAATGATGCGCTCAATTATCTGTTGTGCGCTGGCTGGCGCTTCGTGTCGCGCCAGTGCGCGCTCACGCATCACCTCCAACTGCTGCGCGGTGAAACCGGCGCACTTGCCCGAGCTTTCATGCCCCGGCGTGCCCAACACATCGCGCAGCATCGCCCGGCCCGGCTCCGAAGCCATCTCTTCGATGTAGGTATTCAGCCAGATCTCAAGATCGCCGGTGAAAGAACCGGTATCCTGCGGCTCGGCATCCGGACGCAGTTTCTCCACCGCCACATCGGCCAGCAGTTGGGGCAAATCCCCCCAGCGCCGATAAAGCGTAGACGGTGTTACCCCCGCGCGTGTCGCAATGGCGGGAATAGTGAGCGCCTGACGCCCCATCTCCTGCTCCAATTCGCGCACCGCCTGGTGAATCGCCGCCTGTACTCGCGCGCTGCGCCCCCCCGGCCGCACACCTTGTGTGATCGCCATCTGTTGCTCCCAGATCGAAC
>NZ_JAGFPF010000026.1:0-57602 GCF_025962695.1 Candidatus Symbiopectobacterium sp. NZEC135
GCGGTGCCCGGCATCACCCACACTCGCGCCTGGCGGCAGCAACGTATTGTTGCCATCGATCAGGCGCTGGTGCTAGGTATGGGACCCCGGGTGGCACAAGCAGTGCAGACGCTGAGTGCTGGGTTTTATCCGGGGCCTTAATCGCATCTCTTACATCCACGTGTACTCACTGATGGCTTAACCTTGATTAATTTATGACTATCAGGCTTGCCCTCTTAAGAGGACAAACCTGAATTTTTACTAATGTTGGCTACTTAAAAAGTAAGAAATCATTAAAGCGCTTTATTACACACCATCCAATTAATGGTGCCGCTGATACGCACGTCACCCGAAGGCATATGAAGGAGCGACGTATTTATGGAACTCCAATAGTAACTATTGAAGTTACCGAGGAACCCAGATCCTGAATAAACACTCGCATCTCCCCATTCTCCCCATAAACTTCCGTACGCACGAATGCCGCTCCCTTGAGAGAGCAGAGTTCCTGCTGGCTGTGACAATCCCTGATCTGTGCACCACTGTTTTGCACTTGCCCATGTAGATGCATTACCTCCATTATTTGTAAACCACTGCTTAACAGTAAATGTATAGACCAGCGGGTCTAAACCATGCTTCGATGTTGCAGTGATTGTCACAGGGCCAGAGGGGGTATTGTTGAGTGTCACTTGGCCTGCATTATTAACGGTTGCTGCACCTGGCTGATTCGAGCTCCACGTATAATCCGTGGGATTTGTGTTTGTATTTAATGTAAACGTTGCGGCAGTAAACCCTGTGGAAGGAAACTGAGCGTCGAGTCCAAACTGATGACCATTGGCGGTGATATCGGTTAAACGAATAACCTCAAAACGCGAAACCTTGGCTTTCGTCGTGTGCGTGCCCACTGTTGCCGTTACCTGATTATCTCCGGCAACCCGACTGGTCAGCGTGGTTTGCGCTACGCCCTGCGCATCCGTCTGGACAGTGGATGTGGTTAATGTCGCATTACCGCTCGTTACCGCAAAGGTCACCGGAATGTCAGGAACCACGTCTCCCAGCCCGTTTTTCACCACAACACTCAATGTATTACTGTCAGTGCCGTTGGCAAGCGCACCGCTAGTTGCTGTGAAGTCCGCATCAGCTATCGTTGCCGTGCCCTCATCCGCCACAAAGCTGACATTGACCGTCTGGCTCTTGCTGTTCACCGTCGCCGTCACCGTACTGCTTCCAGCTGTAGTACTGGTCAGCGTCGCCGTGGCGATTCCGTCCGCACCCGTGGTGCCGATCACCGTGTTCACCGTGGCTCCGTTATTCGCCGAGAAGCTCACCGTCTGACCCGCGACCTTGTTACCGCTCGCATCCGTCACCACCGCCTGCACGGCATTATTCTCAGTACCGTTGGCCGCGGCATCGTCTGCCGTCACCGTCAGGTTAGCCGCCGTGATTTCTGCCGTTGTGCCGTCGGCCACAAAGCTGACACTGACCGTCTGGCTCTTGCCGTTCACCGTCGCGGTCACCGTACTGCTTCCAGCTGTAGTACTGGTCAGCGTCGCAGTGGCGATGCCGTCCGCACCCGTGGTGCCGATCACGGTGGTGACAGTAGCACCGTTATTCGCCGAGAAGTTCACCGTCTGACCCGCGACCTTGTTACCGCTGGCATCCGTCACCACCGCCTGCACGGCATTAGTCTCGGTACCGTTGGCCGCGGCATCGTCTGCCGTCACCGTCAGGTTAGCCGCCGTGATTTCTGCCGTCGTGCCATCCGCCACAAAGCTGACACTGACCGTCTGGCTCTTGCTGTTCACCGTCGCCGTCACCGTACTGCTTCCAGCTGTAGTACTGGTCAGCGTCGCCGTGGCGATTCCGTCCGCACCCGTGGTGCCGATCACCGTGGTGACAGTAGCACCGTTATTCGCCGAGAAGCTCACCGTCTGACCCGCAACCTTGTTACCGCTGGCATCCGTCACCACCGCCTGCACGGCATTAGTCTCGGTACCGTTGGCCGCGGCATCGTCTGCCGTCACCGTCAGGTTAGCCGCCGTGATTTCTGCCGTCGTGCCATCCGCCACAAAGCTGACACTGACCGTCTGGCTCTTGCCGTTTACCGTCGCGGTCACCGTACTGCTTCCAGCTGTAGTGCTGGTCAGCGTCGCCGTGGCGATTCCGTCCGCACCCGTGGTGCCGATCACCGTGGTGACCGTGGCTCCGTTATTCGCCGAGAAGCTCACCGTCTGACCCGCAACCTTGTTACCGCTGGCATCCGTCACCACCGCCTGCACCGCATTAGTCTCGGTACCGTTGGCCGCGGCATCGTCTGCCGTCACCGTCAGGTTAGCCGCCGTGATTTCTGCCGTCGTGCCATCCGCCACAAAGCTGACACTGACCGTCTGACTCTTGCCGTTCACCGTCGCGGTCACCGTACTGCTTCCAGCTGTAGTACTGGTCAGCGTCGCCGTGGCGATTCCGTCCGCACCCGTGGTGCCGATCACAGTGGTGACAGTAGCACCGTTATTCGCCGAGAAGTTCACCGTCTGACCCGCGACCTTGTTACCGCTGGCATCCGTCACCACCGCCTGCACGGCATTAGTCTCGGTACCGTTGGCCGCGGCATCGTCTGCCGTCACCGTCAGGTTAGCCGCCGTGATTTCTGCCGTCGTGCCATCCGCCACAAAGCTGACACTGACCGTCTGGCTCTTGCCGTTCACCGTCGCGGTCACCACGCTGGTGCCCGCCGTGGTGCTGGTCAGCGTCGCCGTGGCGATTCCGTCCGCACCCGTGGTGCCGATCACCGTGGTCACCGTGGCTCCGTTATTCGCCGAGAAGCTCACCGTCTGACCCGCGACTTTGTTACCGCTCGCATCCGTCACCACCGCCTGCACCGCATTGGTCGTCGTACCGTTAGCCACTGCATCGTTTGCTGTCACCGTGAGGTTGGCTGCGGTGATTTCTGCCGTCATGCCGTCTGCCACAAAGGTGGTTGCCACGGTCTGGCTCTTGCCGTTTACCGTCGCGGTCACCACGCTAACGCCCGCCGTGGTGCTGGTCAGCGTCGCCGTGGCGATTCCGTCCGCACCCGTGGTGCCGATCACCGTGGTCACCGTGGCTCCGTTATTCGCCGAGAAGCTCACCATCTGACCCGCGACCTTGTTACCGCTCGCATCCGTCACCACCGCCTGCACGGCATTAGTCTCGGTACCGTTGGCCGCGGCATCGTCTGCCGTCACCGTCAGGTTAGCCGCCGTGATTTCTGCCGTCGTGCCATCCGCCACAAAGCTGACACTGACCGTCTGACTCTTGCCGTTCACCGTCGCGGTCACCGTACTGCTTCCAGCTGTAGTACTGGTCAGCGTCGCCGTGGCGATTCCGTCCGCACCCGTGGTGCCGATCACCGTGGTCACCGTGGCTCCGTTATTCGCCGAGAAGCTCACCGTCTGACCCGCGACTTTGTTACCGCTCGCATCCGTCACCACCGCCTGCACCGCATTGGTCGTCGTACCGTTAGCCACTGCATCGTTTGCTGTCACCGTCAGATTGGTCTCAGAAACACTGGCCGTACTGAGTTCAACAGTAATCCGTAGCGTTGAGCGTGAAGAAGCATTTCCTTGGCTATCGTAGGCCACGGCACTTAGGGTATGCGTATTGCTGTTAATATTGCGTGCATACTGATAGGGGGGCAACGTTATCGTCACCCATTGTGGTGACACCTGCGTAATGCCACCGCCAGCAGCGAGTAGTGCACCACTATCCCAATCGATTCGCTCAAGGGCATGCCGGCTATCAACCAGTGCATTCACCGAGACCCTTGTGCCAGCCTCTCCGCTAATCTGATCGGGAAGGGTTAGGCGGATCAGATCCTGCTTTTGGTACTCCAGCACGATATTGTTATTTCGCTCGACCAGATCATAGCGACTACCGGCCAATGTACGGCTCGATGCTACCGCAGAAGGATTAATATGCGACTGCCAGGATTCACCCAAGCGGTAATTCAATTGAAAATTCAGGTTACTGTCAGATTTTCCGCCCTTCCCTGCACGGTGTTCTGCACCTGCGGTGAATAACGGAATCGGGGTGTAATTAACACCCGCCGTAATGGCATAGGGATCTTTCTGACGATTATTTTTACCGAACAAAGCGACATCATTACCACGATATTGCTCATACATAAGCTTACCGCCCAGTTGTGGATAGGCAGGTAAATACGCTTCGGCACGAACATCATAGCCGTTCGCGGGACGTTCGTAATAATCAATAAAATCACGTGATTGATGCCAATCTGTCAGACCAAAATAGCTATTTGCCGATAATTTCACATAGTCAGCCCAGGCCTCGGCACCCACACCGACCCGACGGTTATTACCTGTAAGATCATTGTCAAAAAAAGTATTAACACCGTACATCCAATTATCCTGGAAGGTTCGGTAACCGACACCGGCATTCAGCGTATTGCGGCTGTCCTTATTGCGCGCACCAAGTTGAGTAAATATCAGATTTTTGCTGTTATCCCGCAAAGGCACCAGAACATCGACTGCGCTGCCATCAAGCTTGAAATCATCATTGATGTTCAATTGTACTCGGGCAGTACCATACTGATTCAGCCACTGCTGGGCTGAGGTGTTGACTTGATTGTTGGCCGCCGAGCGTGCCATCTGCTCAGCCGATTTGGCAGTATTTTTGCTGGTCAGCAGCGTTGCACCGGCCATTGTATGGTTTTCAAGTCGGTTTTCTGTCTGCACAGGCGGTTGATTATCGACTGAAAAGGGGGAGCGCTTACGTGGCACCTCAATTTCATCGCCGGTTGTCAGGGCGGAGAACGGTTTGGAAAATGTTCTGTATTGATTGATTTTTTTTAATTCTTCAACAGAAATCCCGTGTTTTTTTGCAATAGAATTTACATTCTCTTTTGGACCTAAAATATAAGGTTCCGTTGCAGGAGGTAAGCGTGTAGTCTCTGCGATAACAGCCGCTATTGCCGGAGAAAAAGAGAGCGTCAGGGGAAATAGCACCTGAAATAAGACATTGGCCCAAACCACTACAGTGGCTTTGCGCGAGAGAGAATACACAGAGTTTTCTTTTTTAGAGAAAAAATAACCAAATGACATACAACAGACCCAGAATAATATAAAAATCAATTAAATAGTAACTAAATTTAGCCATTTGAATTTCACAACACAAGAAACAACAACTGAAATAAAAAATTTTAGGAATTTGATTTCATAAGCCAAGTAAATAAATTTACAATATTTTTCAATATATTAAAATTATTACATTGAGCGTTTTTTTAAAGCAATTTAAATACATTTATATTTTTATCTTTTAAAAAAACCTTCTCCATTATTCTATTTATAACGTATTTTTATATCCGCTAATAAAGATAAAATCGCTACTGTCGATGCACCGCAGCAATCAACGCCTGCCCCAACGAAAGACCACCATCCCCCGCAGGCAAACGCTTTGGTTGCAACACGGTAAAATCAGCCAGTTCCCGATGCAGCAATGTGCTAAGCAGTCGGTTATGCAGAACGCCGCCAGAAAGCACGATAGTGTGAGTATTCCCTTCACGCGCAACCTGACGAGCCAACGCAGCCAATCCCTGCGCCAACGCCACGTGAAAGGCGTGCGCGCGTCGCGCGGGTGATGCCTGATAAGCCAGCCATTGGTGCCAGAATGTCTCCAGATCTAACAGATTGCCGACAAGCGGCATCGATACCGGATGAAACGGGACATCACTTTGCCATGCCAACGCTTCCAACTGGCAGGCGGCTTCACCTTCCCAGCTTTGTTCACGCACGCCAAATCCCGTTGCCGCCGCAACCGCATCGAACAGTCGTCCGGCCGATGAACTGTGCGGGGATTGCACGCCGCGCTCAATCGCTTTGATCAACAAAGGCAGCGCATGCTGAGGAAACTGCTCCGCCTGCGGTTGTTCTCGCCAGTCAGGCACAAAACGCAGCCACTGCGCTAGCAAGTTACGCCACGGCTGGCGGGCCGCCAGATCCGCACCCGGCAATGCGACCGCAGGCAGTCCGCCCCGATGAGAGCAGGAACGGTAATCGGCCAGCAAACATTCACCGCCCCACCATTGGCCCTTTTCGCCATAACCAATGCCATCCAGCGTCAAGCCAACAACCGGTCCGGCATTGCGCGGCCAACCGTGCTCCGCCAGACAGGCGGCAATATGGGCATGGTGATGTAACACGTCATGGCAGGCAATACTGGCATGCTCGGCGCGCTGATGCCCGAGGCGGTGGCTGATATAGCCAGGATGCGCATCCACGGCAATCGCCGTGGGTGTGAAGCGATAAATGTCCTCAAAGAGTGCTATCGCGTTTTGATACTGTTGCTCAACATCACTGTCGGTGAGATCGCCCAGATGCTGGCTGACAATGGCATACCCATCGCGTAGTAAACAGAAGGTGTTCTTGAGATCGGCGCCCATCGCCAACAGTGCGGGTTGGTGCTCGAAACCGGGCGGCAGTGTAAACGCATCAGGTACATACCCGCGAGCACGACGCAGCATTTCAGCATCGCTGCCAACAAGACGCACCAGCGAGTCGTCGGCACGTTGCACGATATCACGGTTATGCAATAGCCAGAGATCGGCCAACCCATTGAGATCGTTTAACGCTTGCGCATTGGTCAGTGCAGGCGGTTTTCCGCTGGCATTACCAGAGGTCATCACCAGTGGGCGATCCACCCGTGCCAGCAGGAGATGCTGGAGCGGGTTGGCGGGCAACATCAGCCCGACTTCACACAATCCAGGCGCAATGGCATCACACAGCGCACCATCAGGTTTCAACGGCAACAACACAATGGGTGCAGCCGCACTCTTCATCAGGTTGAGTGCAGGCGCTTCATCCGTGAGTTGTGCACAACGCGATAGCCAGCGTTCATCAGGCAACATCACCGCCAACGGTTTTCCGGGACGACGCTTGCGTTGGCGCAATTGCTCTACCGCATGTTGTTGTGTGGCATCGCACGCCAGATGAAAACCACCCAGCCCTTTGACGGCAACGATCTGCCCCGCTTGCAGCGCCCTCGCAGCCCACTCCAGCGCCGTATCCCCCCGAGCCAGTTCGTTGCCGGTAGCATCGCACAACCACAGGTGTGGCCCACAATCCGGGCAGGCCGTCGGTTGGGCATGAAAGCGTCGATCGGCAGGGTTTTGGTATTCACTGGCGCACGGCGAACACAGAGAAAACGTCGCCATCGCCGTATTGGGCCTGTCGTAAGGCATATGGCGAATAATGGTAAAACGCGGCCCGCAGTGAGTACAGTTGATAAAGGGATAGTGATAACGCCGATTGCCGGGTGTCATCAGCTCTTGCTGACAGGCAGGACAGGTTGCCGCATCAGGCACTACCTGCGTATCCATCGCTCCCGCACCGCTGTGGGCGATGCTAAAGTCGGTAGGTTCCTGCTCCCATTCATACGGGTGTGATTCGATACTGTCGATATGGGCCAGCGGTGGGCATTCGCGGGCAAGGCCGTCAAGGAACACGGCAACCCGTGGAGACATCACCAGATGAATCAGCACCCCTGCGCTGTCGTTGCTGACATTGCCGCACAGTTGATGCCGATGCGCCAGTTGCCACACGTAAGGGCGAAACCCCACCCCCTGCACTTTGCCTTTAACGCGGATGCGAATGCCGTTGCTCATAGTAGGCGCTACACTCCAGAGGAATAAGGGCCGCCGTTGTTGCGCTAGCAGATACGCGGCATAGGTTCGTTATGCGGCAAATCTAACAGTCGTGACGTGCCGAATATGCCGCGCAGACGCACCTGCGTCGATACCGTCGCTTCACCAATGGTAACAGCCTCTTTGCCCAACGGATGCGCATGCAGTGCGTCAAGCACCGCCTGCTCCGCCTGCGGAGCCACTGCCAGCACCAGTTTGCCTTCATTGGCAAAGTTCAGCGCTTCCAACCCGAGAATTTCGCAGATACCCCGCACCGCCGATTTCAGAGGCAGTGCCGCCTCGTCAATCACCATACCGCAGCCGCTGGCTTGCGCGTATTCATGCAGGATGGCCGTCACACCACCGCGGGTAGCATCACGCAGCGCACGCACCCCGTCGATCGCACGCAAAGGCGCAATCATCGGCGTCAGCGCAGCGCAGTCGCTGCTGAGTTCCGCTTCCAGGCCCAATTTTTCGCGCAGATTAAGGATGGTCGCACCGTGATCGCCCAGGGTCCCGGTAACGATGATTTTATCACCGGCACGGATCTGCGCTGCGCCCCAATTGATCTCGGCTGGAATAACGCCAATTCCTGCCGTGTTGATAAACAGTTTGTCGGCGGCACCGCGCGGCACCACCTTGGTATCCCCGGTCACAATCTGCACGCCCGCCTGCTGCGCGGTGTGCGCCATGGACGTTACGATACGGGTCAGGTCCTCGCCGGAAAACCCTTCTTCAATGATAAAGCCGCAAGAAAGATAAAGCGGTTGTGCACCGCTGACCGCCAGATCGTTAACCGTGCCGCATACGGCCAGCTTGCCAATATCGCCTCCGGGGAAGAAAATCGGATCGATGACATAACTGTCGGTCGTAAACGCCAGACGATCGCCCTGCTGCGTTAATGGGGCCAGCGGCATACGCGCTTGATCTTCCCGTTGTCCGAGCAGCGGGTTATCAAATGCGGTTAAAAACAATGAAGCAATCAGTTGCTGCATGGCCTGACCGCCGCTGCCGTGCGCCAGCGTTATCTCTTTGGGCGGTTTGCTAATATTCACTTAAACGTCACTCCCGACGGGACTTTCTTCCCGGCGATATTGATAATAGGCGGCACAGGCCCCTTCCGACGATACCATCAGTGCACCAATGGCGTTCTCTGGCGAGCAGCGCGAGGCAAACAGCGGACAATCCGCAGGTTTGCAGCGACCAGTCAATACATCACCACAGCGTGACAGCGGTTCATCGGCCACTCGTTGCTGACGGGGTTGAAAGCGACGTTCGGCATCATAGTCATGATAGGCCGCGCGCAATTGCATGCCGGAATCGGCTATCTCACCCAGTCCGCGCCATTCACTGCTGGCCTTGATTTCAAACACCTCGTCCATCGCTTTTTGCGCCAGTCCATTACCGCTGTCCGGCACAATGCGACGGTACTGATTTTCTACCTGGCAGCGCGCTTCACGCAGTTGCGTCACCAGCATCAGCAACGCTTGCAGTATATCCAGCGGTTCAAACCCGGTAATCACAAACGGCTTATGAAACGCATCGCACAACGGTTGATACGGCGAGGCACCGATCACCATGCTAACGTGACCCGGTGCCAGAAAACCGTCGATGCGGATATCCGGCTGCTCCAGCAAGCTGCGCAAGGTGGGGATAATGGTGATGTGCTGGCAGAAAAGCGAGAAATTATGAATGCCGCGCCGTTTGGCCTGCTGTAGTGTCAGCGCCGTGCTGGGCATGGTGGTTTCAAACCCCAGCCCGAAAAACACCACCTGACGCTCAGGGTATTTCTCCGCCAGCGCCAGCGCATCCAACGGCGAGTAAACAATGCGCACATCCGCACCGTGACGGCGTGCATCCAGCAAGGAGCCGTTGCGTCCCGGTACACGCATCGCATCGCCGAAGGTACAGAAGATCACTTCCGGGTGCGAGGCGATTTCGATGCAGGCATCAATGCGCCCCATCGGCAGCACACACACCGGGCAACCGGGACCATGCACAAATTCGATCTCCGGCGGCAATAGCCGATCTAACCCAAACTTGAAGATGGCGTGAGTGTGCCCGCCGCACACTTCCATCAGTTGCAACGGCTGTTCACGCCAGTGCGGCATCGCCGCCACCTGCTTTTCAATTTCCCGCAGCAGCGTTTTGGCTAATTCAGGATCGCGAAACTCATCAACGTACTGCATAACCGTCCCCGTGCTGGCGCATTTCGTCCAGCTCCAGTCCAACTGCCTGCATGGATTGCAGTGCGTCCAGCGTGTCCTGGGCTTCCTGCTCATCGAGCAGGCTCATGGCAAACCCAACGTGCACCAATACCCACTGGCCGATCAATTCTGCCGGTTCACCTTCGCACACCAGTGCGATATTCACCGCACGCTGCACACCGCACACATCCACCAGCGCCGGTTGGTGAATATCTTCACCGACCGACACCACTTTACCCGGAATGCCTAAGCACATTGTTGTGCCTCCAGCCAGGCGAACCATTCATCCATCCCCTCGCCGCTGCGGGCTGAGAGGGCAATCACTTGAATATCCGGGTTCACACGGCGCGCATACGCGATGCAGGCGTCCAGATCGAAATCCAGATACGGCAGCAGATCGATCTTGTTTATAATCATTAAGGCGGCAGCAGAAAACATATGCGGATATTTCAGCGGTTTATCTTCACCTTCTGTCACCGAGAGCACCGCCACTTTATGGCGTTCACCAAGGTCAAACCCCGCCGGGCACACCAGATTGCCGACGTTTTCGATAAACAGAATGCTGTTATCCGCCAATTGCAGACGATGCGCGGCATCATGCACCATTTGCGCATCCAGATGGCAGCCCTTCCCGGTGTTCACCTGAATGGCGCTCACCCCGGTGGCACGAATACGTTCAGCATCGTTGGTGGTCTGTTGATCACCTTCGATGACGGCGCAAGGAACATGGCTGCTGATACGATCAAGCGTTTGTGTCAACAAGGTAGTTTTACCGGAACCGGGGCTGGAAACCAGGTTGAGCGCCAGAATATGTTGTGCAGAAAAATGTTCGCGGTTATGTTCAGCCAGCGCATTGTTTTTGCTCAGCACATCCATTTCAATCTGCAACAGACGCTGTTGTGCCATGCCCGGTGCGTGCGTTCCTGCTTCCCCCTGCCCGTAGTGCAGATCTGAACCGTTCACTTGCGGCTGAAAAACGGCCTGTTGATGCGAATCATGGTGGTGATCGTGATGGTGGTCATCATGATCATGATGGTGTGCATGCGCGTGTCCCTGTTCTACGCCGCGCTTTGACACCACTTTGCTTTCGCCGTGATAGTGGTGGTGAACATCACCGTTATGATGGTAATGGTGGTGATGAATCACAACATAGCGCGGCGAGCCAGCCTCTTCCGGCATGGCGTCATCAGCGTGATGATGCGGATGATGATGGGCATGCGCGTGTTGGTGCGTATGCGCATGATCGTGGTGATCGTGCCCGTGGTGATGCCCATGATGATGGCCGTGGGTATGTTCATGAGCATGATGGTCATGCTCATCACCTTCAATTCTGCGTTCCCCTTCGCCGCAGCCACATGTGGTACACATAGGAACTGACTCCTTACGGTGTTGAACCGCGTTACTCTACTGCTAACTGTTTCAATTGCAGGCTATCGCCTTCATCAATTCGCAGGTTATAGCTGCCACACTGCGGGCAACCCGCACCGTGGCGCGAAATGTCAACCACCGCGCTGCACTCCCAGCACCAGGCCTGGGCAGCGCGTACGGCAACGTGTAACTCGCATCCCTCCGCCAGCGTTTGTCGGCAAACGGATTCAAAGCAAAAGCGCAATGCGCTCTCTTCGATGCAGGACAGCGCCCCGATTTCCAGCCATACGCCAGTGACTTTATGCGCACCGTGTTGACGCGCCTGCTGCTCAATCAACTCTAGCGTGCTATAGCATAGGGATATCTCATGCATGCTACGCATTCCCTCGCAGGAACAGTGCACGACGGCTGAGATTACGCGGCGCATTGGCATCTACCACCGGGAGCGACAGCGCCATGCGCGCGCTCTGTTCTGCCAGCGTTAACGCCTGCTGAGCCGACATCAGGGGATCGATGGGCGACATCAGTGAACAGGAAAGATACTGGTGATTTTGGCCGCTCGCGTCGGCGATTTCGCTCACCATGAACGTGACGTTGCCGCACGGCAATTGCAGCGCCAAACGCTCACCGGTCGTGCGTCGTGACCACACCTGATCCGGCCCCGGCAACACCAGCAAACTTAGGGTCCAGGGCGTTAACAAACAGCCGACCCACTGCTGTTCAAACAGTGTGAAACCACATGTTTTTACCGGAATGGCGGCACGATAAAACGGTAAAGTTTGCATATCACTGTGCGCGACGCGGGTAAACGCCGCTTCCAGCCAGACGGCGGGAGAATCCGCGAAACCCAACGTATCCTCACTCACACCGCTATCGGTCACCATTGAGGGATCGTCGACACGCGCACTCATACGCAGTGCTCCACCGACAAGCAGGTGGTGGGATACGCCGCCTGTTCCTGTGGCGTTTTTCTGCGAACCGTGATGCCGCTGGCGCTCAGTGCCGCCAGAATCTGCGCCAGCGCAGGTTCGACAGCGCGCTGCACACAGTCGCTAAGCCCAATCGTTGACTCCAAGGACTGTGGCTCTACGCCAACCAGCATTAACCGACGAGGAAACTCGTCCGTCAGTTGTAGTGCCATCAGCACATCCGCCAACCCTAACTGGTGCGGGGAAATTTTGCGGGTAAACAGCGCAGGCACTTCATTGTCACGCAGCACGGTCACGGTGCCCGGCGCGCTGCCGGTCAGCACCGCATCGGCAACGATCATGTGCTCACGTTTGGCCATGGTTTCAAGCAACTCCATGCCCGCCGTGCCGCCATCGACGATATCAATTTCCGGTGAGAACGCGTATTGCCGTTCCAACGCTTCAATAATGCGCACGCCAACTGCTTCATCACTCAGCAGCAGATTGCCAATCCCTAACACCAATATTTTCATGATGAACCCTTTTACGACATCCTTCTCGTCATTCCCGCCAATGCGGGAATGACGAACAACAGCGTGACCGTTACAGCACTTTCACTCGGGTGACTTCATTGCCGTTCACCGCGTCAACCACGTGCACGGCACAAGACATGCAGGGGTCAAAGGAGTGAATGGTACGCACCACTTCCAGCGGTTTGTGCGGATCGGCCACCGGCGTACCCACCAACGATTGCTCGTAAGGCCCAGGTACCCCTTCAAAGTTACGCGGTCCGGAGGTCCAGGTTGAAGGCACCACCGCCTGATAGTTGGTGATCTTGCCGTTCTTGAACACAATCCAGTGCGACAGCATACCGCGCGGCATTTCGCCAAACCCGACGCCACGGTACTCTTTGTCCGGGGTGAAATCCGGCTTGATAAAGGTCTGATGGTCACCTTTACCAATGTTGGTCACCAATGCCTGCCACTGCTGCGCCAAAGTATCTTTCAACACGCAGCAATGCACGGTGCGGCCAATCACACGGCCTAGCGTCGAGTGCAGATGCTTCTCTTCCAGCGTTTTACCGGTCAGCGCTTTATACAGACCAGAAACCTGCGCGAAATGGGCTTCCGTGTCTTTGTGTTTGGCCGCCAAACCGCACAGTAACCAAGCCAGCGGCCCGACTTCGACGGTTTTGCCGTAGAACGTTGGCGCTTTCACCCAGGTGTATTTGCCATCATCCTGCCAGCCGGTGTAGTTGGGGCGAGTTAACCCTTCCCACGGTGCTAGCGGTTCATCATCTTTATACCAAGCATGCTTACCACTTTCTTTGATGCCGTCGATCAAAAACGCATCGTTGTGGCTGGTGATCGGACGATATTTGCTGAAATCACCGTTTTCCAGATAACCGCCGGTCAACAGGAAGTTGCCGCCTTTATTGTCGGTCGGTAATTCAGGCACGCTCAGGTAGTGATCGGCCCCTTTGCCCAACGTCAGCCACTCAGGGTAGTGCGCAGCGATAACCGCGCAATCCACTTTGTAAACCTGCTCGATAAAATCTCCCAGACGATCGATGAACGATTTCACGTACATCAGGCGTTCCATGGTCAGCACCGCAGGGGCATCGAGATTGATCGCGTTTGCCACACCACCGACCGCCAAGTTCTGGATGTGTGGCGTTTTGCCGCCCAGAATAGCAACGATGCGGTTCGCATCACGCTGGCATTCCAGCGCTTGCAGGTAGTGAGCGACAGCAATCAGGTTCACTTCCGGCGGCAGCGCCATGGCGGGGTGTCCCCAATAGCCGTTGGCGAAGATCCCCAGTTGACCACTGGCCACCAGATCTTTGATCTTCTGCTGCACTTTGGTGAATTCAGCCGCGCTGTTCAGCGACCAGGTGGATGCGCCTTTCAACAGGGCTTCCGCCTTGTTCGGATCCGCTTTCAACGCCGCCGTCACATCGACCCAATCGAGCGCCGACAGTTGGTAGAAGTGGACAATATGGTCATGAATGCTGTGTGCTGCCAGAATCAGGTTGCGGATGTACTGTGCGTTGACCGGTACGTTCAACCCGAGCGCGTTTTCCACCGCGCGCACTGATGCGATGGCGTGCACCGTGGTACATACCCCACAGATACGCTGCACAATCATCCACGCATCGCGCGGATCCTGACCTTTAACGATTTCTTCCATTCCCCGCCACATGGTCCCGGAAGACCAGGCTTTAGTGACTTTCCCTTGCTCAATTTCGCAATCAATGCGCAGGTGCCCTTCGATACGGGTAATAGGATCAATGGTGATGCGTTGGCTCATGCTTTACCTCGGCCTGATAATTCTTATGAACGCTTCCCAGTGCGGGAAGAACCGGCAACAACCGGATTAACAAGATGTATGCGCACACTTCAATGGCGACAAATCCCATAGAGATCAGCACTTCTTGTGCCGCAGGGAAATAGTGGTAGCCACCGCCAGGATTGAACGCCAACAGTGAATAGCTCAAACGCCACAGTGCCGCACCGAACAGCATGCTGAGACCGCCGACGAACAGCCAGCGCGAATCGTCACGCGCTCCCGGCAACCGGAACAGCACCAGCGGGAACGCCATCAGCGCAGCTTCACACCAGAACATGATGGAGAAGCGATCGCCGCTGAACAGATAGCCGGTTTTGTTGTGCCACAACAGTTCGCCAAAGCGCAGCACCAGGAACAGCACCAGCAATACCTGTGTTATCGCGCTCAACTTGGTAAACAACGGGCGTTCATTGGGACCACGACCTTTCAGCCCGGCCTGCACCAGCGATCCTTCAAACGTGACGATGGAGAAGCCCATGATGAAGGCCGTCAACAACGACAGCAGCGGCAGCAACTCATAGCTTTGCCACAGTGGATGCACCTTGTATCCCGCCGAAATCATCAGCGATCCCATGGAGGATTGGTGCATGGTGGGCAGCAATGCGCCGAGCGAGATGATAAAGAACATCACCTTGTTGAGGTGCTTCAGCGCTTTCTTCCATCCGAACCGTTCGAACACCACGGGCGCAAACTCCAACGCCATTACGCCGATGTAGATAGTCATACAAACGGCGGTTTCAAACAGCACCGAGTTGGTGTTGAAGAAGCCGGGAATGTAGAAGTACGGCAGGTTCCAGTAACGGCCGACGTCGATGGTGATGGACAGCCCACCCAGCGAGTAGCCGAACAGGCTCGCCAACAGCGCAGGACGCACCAGTGGGTGATATTCCCCACGGTTAAACACATAAACCGCCCAAGCCAACGCCCAACCGCCGCAGGCAAACCCGGTGCCCACCAGCAGGTCAAACGCGATCCACAGTCCCCACGGATAGCCCCCGTTCAGGGCTGCTACCGCGCCGATACCAAAGATAAGCCGCCGCAGAATCAATACGCCGCAAATCACCGCAAGCGGTGCCAGCAGCATCACCGGCCAACTGACCAGACGCCCGCCCAGCGGGCTGGCTTTATGCGCCGTCATGATCGTTCTCCTGATCTTTCTTCGGATGATGCGGATCGGCGTGGTGTTCGTCGTCCGCCTTGCGTTCATCCTTGGTATTACGGTGTACCAGCACAGAAAGCCCGGCTAACACCGCCAGCGGCAACACCATGCCTTTATACAAGGTGTGCTGAACGTGCTCAGATCGCGCGCCGGTAGACAGCTCATCCAGTTGCGGCAGATCGAGGTTTTGGTAGGGAACCCCTGCCATCACCAGTACCTGTGTGCCGCCCGCCTCTTTTTCACCGTAAATATGGCGATCGTAGGTCGGAATGGTGTGCAGGTAAGTATCTTTAGCCCCCAGTGTCTGGCGCGGATAGTGGTACTCATCGCCCGGTTTCATTGCCATACGGCGTTTGGCTTCATCCAGCAATTCTTCACGGGTGCCAAAGATCACCGCGCCGGTTGGGCACACTTCCACGCATCCAGGCATGCCGCCTTTATCCAACCGCTCCAACCCTTTCTGGTTACACAGCTCGCACTTGTGCAGTTTGCCGAACGGGTTTTCGTAGTCGTATTTGGGGATGTTGAACGGGCACGCCACCATGCAGTAACGACAACCGGTGCAAACGCTGGCGTCATAATGCACAACACCGGTTTTGGCATCTTTTTTCAGCGCGCTGACCGGACAAACCGAGACACAGTTCGGATCGACACAGTGCATACACTGCTTCTTGATGTAGGCATAACCGTTATCAACCTGGTCTTTGTTTTGACCCGTGCCAGTACTCCACACTTGAATGATGTTGTTGGTGTAAGGGCTCAACTTGTCATTGTTGGACCAGGTAGGTGAACCACCGGCATAAATCTGGCTATCCGGTCGATAGGCCAATTCATTAACCTGCTGACACTCGGTCACACACGCTTGGCAACCTACGCACAGCGTAGAGTCGTAAAGCATGCCCAATGCACCGGGGATCGGCGGTCGATTGGTCGCCGCTGCCTTAGCGGCAAACGGCGTTCCCGCCATGACCGCGCTGGCAGAGGCTAGCTTGAAAAAATTGCGTCTGTTCACGGCTTAGCCCTCCCGGGAATCGTTACCGGCGTCTTGCTGCCCCTGTTTTTGCTGAGCATTTTTCTGTTGACGCCCCAATTCCCTCACTGCCATCAAGCTGACGCCGCCGACCACGCCCAGAACCGCGCCGAGCAGGCCCACCGCCGTGGCAGAGACTTCTCCCCCTTCGGGACGATCTACCGTCGGTTTCTGCGCACGCGGCGTAGGATTCTCCACGTTCGCCAACTGGAAGATCCCTTTCTTAAAGCCGACACCCTCTTCGTTACAGCCATAGCAGGGGTGTCCAATCCCTACCGGCCAGATGCCGCCACCGACGTCACAGAATTCAATGATTGAGCAGTTGCCGTAGGTTTCCGGCCCTTTACATCCCAGATGGTAGAGACACCACCCTTGACGATGCCCGTCATCGCCAAATTCTTTGGCAAAGCGGCCCGCATCAAAGTGTGGACGACGTTCGCAGTGCTCATGGATCAGACGACCATAGGCAAACGTGGGGCGACCTTTGGCATCCAATGCCGGCGCACGTTGATAGGTGATGATATGCGCCACTGTTGCCAAAAAGTTGTGCGGGTTCGGCGGGCAACCGGGGATATTGATAACGGTTTTGCCCGGTAGTACTGCTTCCAGACTGACCGCACCGGTTGGGTTGCTGCCTGCTGCGGCAACCCCCCCCCAGGCAGAGCAGGAGCCGATGGCAATAATCGCCGCCGCATGTTCTGCTGCTTCACGGATATGATCGACGATGGGTTTGCCAGCTACCATGCAGTAGATGCCGCCATCCTTAATCGGAATAGAGCCATCCACCACCAGCACATATTTACCTTTGTACTGTTCAATAGCGCGGTGTTTGTTCTCTTCTGCCTGCTCACCAAAAGCGGCCGAAAGTACCTCGTGGTACTCGAGCGAAATGGTATTCAGGAGCAAGTTTTCAATCGTCGGGTGAGTCGCACGCAGCAGGGATTCGGTACAACCTGTACACTCCTGAGCGCCAATCCACAGCACCGGCGGACGTTGCGCGGAGCCAAGGGATTGCGCAATCTCTGCGGCAGCGGAATCCGCTAGCCCCATCGATGCGGCAAGTGCTGCACATAACTTCATAAAATCACGGCGATTAACGCCATGATGGGAAATCATTACATTTTCCCCAGTCATTTTTTATTATTCTCCTGTAACCAGAACGGAGCTTACCCAATGGATTTCGAAAAGCAGGTACACGACTGCCTCGCGTACTCCCGAAAACTGATGTGGATAAGTCTGGCGGAGTAAGCAAGATAGCCGACGCACCTGCAACTTCAACGGTGTGGGGTATAACACACAACATGTGTACGGGTATGGTAATGAGGAAATTCATTTAACAGACTTGATCTTCATCAAGCAGCGGAACATTAGCCTGCTTATTTCTGTTATAAGTGTGATTGTTTACGCATCATCCTTTTATTTTATTTACTCACACCGAATTTAAATGAGAAATAATCTCAATAACTAATTCTCACTATTTTTTGCAAGCTACAAAACCGCTGCTTAATCGATTAACCTTTAAAAAATGAAAATACAACTCATTGATTTAAAACAATAAAATATAATAATCATATCTTTTTATAATTTATCTTATTTCTCTGATTTAAGACGATCAACATAGAATCTTCCAATATTATCTTTAAATAATTTAGTTAAATAAAAATCTTTAGCGCAAATTTTTTGAATCACATCACAACGCGAAATATATCGCTCATGTACGGGAAAAGACAAAATGGCACCAATAGCCTACGGCTGACTGGCGAAAATAATAAATAACCGCAACTATAACTCTAAGGGAGTGGACGAAAAACGTCACTCACCTCGACAAACAGGGATAGAGGCAGTGATTGCAAGATCCTACGTATTATGAAGCGGTGAATTATGGGCTATCAACGGGGAGCGAACGAGGACGTTATACGGAACGCCCGCTGCGCACCAGTCGTTGCACACAGCGGGGTAACAGAAGCTATGGATTACTCAATACCCTGACTACGCAGGTACTCTTCATAACTGCCGGTAAAATCGACCACTTTGTTCGGCGTAATTTCCAGTACGCGCGTGGCCAGTGAACTGACGAACTCGCGGTCATGAGAGACAAACAGCAGAGTTCCCTGATAGAGCTCCAGCGCCATGTTAAGCGCTTCAATGGATTCCATATCCAGGTGGTTGGTTGGCTCGTCCATCACCAGAATATTGGGGCGCTGCATCATCAGCTTACCAAAAAGCATACGGCCTTTTTCGCCGCCAGAAAGCACTTTCACTTTCTTCTTGATATCGTCCTGACCAAACAGCAAGCGACCCAGTACGCTGCGTACTGCCTGCTCGTCATCCTTTTCCTGCTTCCACTGGCTCATCCAGTCAAACACGCTCAGATCGCCATCAAATTCATATTCGTGATCCTGGGCGTAGTAGGCAATGTTGACATTTTCAGACCATTTGACGGTGCCTTTATCCGCCGCCAACTCGCCCACCAGAGTTTTCAGCAGCGTGGTTTTACCAATCCCGTTGGTCCCCAGGATGGCGACCTTCTCACCCACTTCAATCAACAGGTTAAGACCAGAGAACAGCGGACCGTTATCAAAACCTTTCGCCAGCGCTTCCACTTCCAACGCGTTACGGAACAATTTCTTGTCCTGATCGAAGCGGATAAAAGGGTTCTGGCGGCTGGAGGCTTTCACTTCATCAAGCTGAATTTTTTCGATTTGACGTGCACGAGACGTTGCCTGACGTGATTTTGATGCGTTGGCGCTAAAGCGACTGACGAAAGATTGCAGTTCAGCAATTTGCGCTTTTTTCTTGGCATTGTCTGACAACAGGCGTTCGCGCGCCTGTGTGGCTGCCGTCATGTATTCGTCGTAGTTTCCGGGATAAACGCGCAGTTCACCATAATCCAGATCCGCCATGTGGGTGCACACCATATTCAGGAAGTGGCGGTCGTGGGAAATGATGATCATGGTGCTGTTGCGTTCATTCAGCACATTTTCCAGCCAACGAATCGTATCGATATCCAGGTTGTTGGTCGGTTCATCGAGCAGCAAAATATCAGGATTGGAAAACAACGCCTGCGCCAACAGTACGCGCAATTTCCAGCCAGGAGCGACTTCACTCATCAGACCGTAATGCTGTTCCAGCGGGATTCCAACGCCTAACAGCAGTTCCCCTGCGCGAGATTCTGCACTATAACCGTCCATTTCTCCGTATTTGACTTCCAAATCGGCGACTTTATAGCCGTCTGCTTCGCTCATTTCTGGCAACGCGTAAATGCGATCGCGCTCTTCTTTTACCGTCCAGAGTTCTGCGTGCCCCATAATCACGGTATCCAGCACGCTGAAATTCTCAAACGCAAACTGATCCTGACGCAGCTTACCCAAGCGCTCGTTGGGATCGAGAGCCACGTTGCCGCCACTCGGCACCAGATCGCCACCGAGGATCTTCATAAACGTGGATTTACCGCAACCGTTAGCACCAATCAACCCGTAGCGGTTGCCGTTGCCAAACTTGACGGAGATATTTTCAAAAAGCGGCTTGCTGCCAAACTGCATCGTAATGTTGTTACTTAATAGCAAAGGATATACTCTTATCAGAATGTGATTTTGGGCACATTATGGCACAAGAGAGCGGCAGGATCGCCTATCGTTGTGTGCGTTTTCAGGCAGTCGATAGGTGATAGCCAGAGAAGACGAACAGAAATCGCAGTAGCATACCGCAGCAAGAATAATCAGGAACGTCCCCGCAAGCACTCACAAAAGCGTAATATTACGGTCTGTAAGCAGAAAAACGCACCTCTCCAGTTCACTGTTGATCTCAACAAAAACAATTATATTGTTGATATAAAACCAATTTTTAACAAACCAGTTCCATACATCACTGAATGATGTGCTAAGTCCTTCAGAAAATTATCAGCTCAGGGTGATGTACGATCCAAGGCATTCTGACCCCCTATTACTGTAAGCACAACTGCCGTCATGAGAAATGGCTGAGAAAAACAAAATATTCGTAACACCTAGCGTGGCGACGGGGGTAATTACTATAATGTTCTAAGACCTACCTTTTGTTTTTACTGGGGAAGTACAAAATCTGCCTTAGGCAACTCAAGTTAACAAATCGTTTCTCAAGGTTATTATTTAACAGCATAAAACAGGAATTCATTAACAAAAATTAAGCAGTATAAATTTATCTTAGTGTTATCTACGACATTTCAAGAAACGATTAAATGTGGTTAACATCATGAATTATAGAAAAGAAAAATGGTTGTTCAGCGGTATTGATAGCGAAAGCATTTATGAGATGTACAACAAAAAAGTGATTGTTCCCTTAATGTTATTCTCAAGTGCACTTATCGTGATTGTCATCGGGATGGTTATTTGGATTGGAAACTGGCAAACCTCGTCTGCACAGCGAATTGAAGAGTCGTTAGCGTTGAGCGCTATCAATCAACGGTTTTCCTCTCTCATTAAGACCGTTGATGATTACGCCACATGGGATGATGCGAACAGCAAGATTTCAGACCTCGAATGGGTTAATGAAAATATAGCCATCGCTGTTTTAGGAAAGTATCAATTTACGCTAACCGCTGTTATTGATTCTCATGAAAAGGTTATTTTTTCTTCTTTTAATGGAGAAAGACACGCTGAAACGTTAGATGATTTAATGGGTGACGGATTAACGAGCCTATTAGAGAAACTTGAAAATTCAAAAACAGCCTCGGGTATACTCATTATTCAAGACCAACCTTTTCTGACCGTGGCCTCCGAGATAAGACCATTTTCTACACTTAAAAACAGTTCAAACGATCATGACAAAAAATACCTTATTTTTGCTGAACCGATGGGACAAGAACAACTTTCCAGCTTGTCAAAGATATATAACTTGCCAGCATTACGCGTTACAAATAAAAAACCTTCTCCACCTTATATCCCACTAAAAGCAATCAACGATGAGCATACCTTCTTTCTTTCCTGGGAGAGAAACCATCTAGGGAAAGACATGAGCAGCAAAGTCGTTCCCATATTACTCGTTGTTTTTATTATTTTATTTTTCATCTCCATATTGTCATTGCATAGCATCCGACGACTCTCTGAAATTATTAAAGAAAGCAAAAAAAAATCTTTTCTTGACTCATTAACAAACTTACCTAACAGATCATTGCTACTGATAACCTTAGACACACTAACATCCCGAGAAAAAGTTAGAGAATTCGCTGTTGCATACTTAGACCTGGACGGATTCAAGACAGTCAATGATAATTTTGGACACTATATTGGCGATGAAGTATTAAAAGAAACATCTCAACGTATATTATCTATTATTAACCCCGGTGATATGCTTTCTCGGCAAGGGGGAGATGAGTTTGTTATTATCTATTCTGGTGGAATTGATAAACTAAAGGAATTTTCAGAGCGATTAATCGCTGAGGTAAAAAAACCAATAAAAAGAGAGGGTTTTGTTATACAAATTGGTGTTTCAATCGGTATAGCCCTATACCCCAATCATGCTCTCACCGCGACAGAACTACTGAAAAAAGCCGACATAGCACTTTATCAATCAAAAAACTTTAATAAAGGAACAGTACAGTTTTATGATGAAAAAAACATAATGATAACGCCAACTCACACATAGCGCAGACGCGTTTTTATCATTAACCGTGGTGATGTTGTTGATGCTTAACACGGCATTGACTCAACTAACAAGTGTGATTTAACGTGCAGTGTGCCACACCGGATAAAAATGGCCATGCGCCCTCTGGCGCATGGTTCGCCTACGGCTTCGAATACAGCAGAGCCAACTTACCGTCGGGGTTATTCAGCTTGTTCAATTTTTTATGATTAACCTCGCTCAGTTGCCCCAATTGGCTCAAGGTCGGCGAAGCAGAATTGGGTAAGGTATGGGTTTGTGGTGATGCCTGAACCAGAAGCTGCGCCGCCTTTTGCAACAGCGCAAAATAGGCCTGCTGTGTTGCCGTATCCGCAGGCGTAATCGCCATCTGGCTTTTCAGCCATGCACCCAGATAAAACTCTAAAAACGGGGGGGACGGTTCTGGCCGTTCATACGCAATACCGCGTAAGAAATAGAGCACGGAGCGATAGGGATCGTCCTGCATGACGTCGATACCCACTTGAGTGGGCAATTCCTGCGGTGCAATCTTGCCTGTAGATCCCTCTAACCACACCAGATGATGCTGTTGCATGTAATCCCAGAACACTGCCATTGAGGATAAATGGCGCAAATCATCGGTAATGCGCAGCGACAGCGTGATATCGCTATCCGGCGTGCTGGCACGTAATGCGCTCACGGTGTGATGGCCATCCGTTAGGTAAACCTGACCATCCGGTGCAATCACTGCCGATTTTACCGCATCAGGCTGTGCCCCGGCCGGTTTCGCGCAGCGAAAACTCGTGGCGATGGCAAGGGTCGATGAGTCCGAAAAATCAGCCACTTTTCCCGCCCCTTCTCCCTTACAGAAATCATCAAACAGCGCGCGCGATTTTTGTCGGTAGTGGGCGAGATCGTAGGCAACTTCAGCCTTGCCTATCGCGGGTTGGGTAGGGTGAATAGCTGACGCTTTCACAGTAATCAGCGTCGCGTCGGCAAATACTGCCCCGCTCCAGGTTGCCATCAACATCACAATACCCGTGGCGATCCCGGTGGCACGCCCGTGTGATGGGCGCATGCATTGCAAATGACTTTGCTTCATAAAACCTCAAGATGGAAGACATTGACCCAACAGATCAGCACAGTAGAATCATATGCTATCGGATGGCAAGACTTTCACTGCATCCTCCCGATGCACACCACATAAAACAACAGCAGGGAGCTTCCATGTTGCACACACTACACAGGCTGCATCGCCCGCCGCATCTCACATTGGCATTACAAGAAGAGCGCGATGCCCCCGCGCTGTTTTCTCTGATACAACAAGAAAAGGCGCGTCTGCGCCACACTCTAGCCTGGCCAGACAGCGTGCAACACGTCGAGGATACCCTGACAACCATCAGAAAAAACCGCGCGGATTTTTTTGCCGGACGCTCAGCGGTCTATCTCATCCGTTGGCAGGGAGAAATGGCCGGTATGGCATCCTTTAACAGCCTGAACGCTTCTCAGGGTGAGATTGGTTATTGGATGGCTGAACGCTTTCAAGGGCAAGGCATCGCCTCGCAGGCGATCCAGTTGTTAATCGATTCATTCACCGATGCCGCCATACTGGACACCTTCATTATCAAGGCCGCCACAGTGAATACGCGCAGCAATGCGCTGGCTCAACGTTTGGGTTTTGTGTTTGTCGAGCGCTTACTCGCCGCAGAAAAAATTGGGGATAGCGTTTACGATCAAAACCGTTATCGCTTGCAGCGCACGGCGTCGCGATAAATCGACGCACAGTGGCAAATATCGTCTTTGCAAAAAATAGTGATATTCATCACAAAAAAGTTGAAACAACGTTCTCTTTGGATTACTCTTTAAAACGTGATGAACATCACACTTATTAACGAACCCAAGGAGACTGATTATGAAAATGTTCCGCGATATCAGTAAATTCTTCAAAAAAATGGGGAATGTATATGTCAGCTACTGCGAACGTATCGGCTCAATCATCAGCCCGTTCTGATAACAGCCACTTTCCTCACTAAGGCCGCTTTTTTTCACTAGGCGGCCTTTGTTTTTCTCTCCGTTCACGCCCCCATTCTGCCAAAATCCGCTTATAACTGCTTGGTTTATTTGATTGCGATCGCACTGCGATTATCTCGTTTCCCCCTACTGCATGTTCATTCCCTATCCTTAAACCTGTTCACTCTGGGTATTCACACAAGGAAGCGCAATGAGCAAGGTACAACAACAAGATATAGAGCGATTAATCACGCTGCTGGGTGGAGCCAATAATATTGTCACGCTCACTCACTGTGTTACCCGCTTGCGTTTAGTACTGCAAGACCCGGCTCTAGCCGATGCCAAAGGTATTGAAATACTACCGATGGTCAAAGGTTGCTTCATCATCGCCGGGCAGTTTCAGGTGGTGATCGGCACTGATGTGGGCGATTATTTTCAGGCAATTAGCGCGCGCACTGGCAAGAATAAAGCCAACAAAGAGAGTGTACGCCAGTCGGCACGCAATAACATGACAGTTCTGGAACGCGGAATCTCTCACTTTGCTGAAATTTTCTTCCCGCTACTGCCTGCACTCATCAGCGGCGGGCTGATTCTGGGTTTGCGTAACGTGATTGGCGATATTCCGTTTTCTGACGGACAAACCCTGATCCAACGCCACCCTATCTGGCAATCACTGTATGACTTTCTCTGGCTGTTGGGTGAGGCTATCTTCTTCTACCTTCCGGTCGCGATTTGCTGGTCGGCCGTGCGGAAAATGGGGGGGACGCCAGTATTAGGCATCATCCTTGGCATTACCCTAGTGTCACCGCAGTTGATGAATGCCTATCAGATAGGCCAGCAAGTCCCAGATGTTTGGGACTTTGGCTGGTTTGCCATCGAAAAGGTGGGCTATCAAGCACAAGTTATTCCATCGCTACTGGCTGGCATTACGCTGGCGATGATCGAGACGCGGTTAAAGCAATGGGTGCCTGACTCACTCTATCTGGTCGTCGTTCCTATCACTGCCCTGCTGGCTTCTGTTGCACTGGCGCATGCGGTGATTGGCCCGTTCGGTCGCTTGATCGGTGACGGCGTCGCCTGGGTGGTGAAGGGACTGATGACAGGTAGTTTCGCACCGATAGGTGCAGCACTGTTTGGATTTCTCTATGCGCCGTTGGTCATCACCGGCGTGCACCAAACGACGCTCGCCATTGATATGCAAATGATTCATAGCATGGGAGGGACTCCGGTATGGCCACTGATTGCCTTATCGAATATTGCCCAGGGCTCCGCCGTGATTGGCATCATTATTATTAGTCGCCGACACAACGAGCGGGAGGTTTCTGTGCCAGCGGCACTGTCTGCCATGCTGGGCGTCACTGAACCAGCTATGTACGGCATCAATCTGAAATACGGCTTCCCGATGCTATGCGCCATGACGGGTTCAGCCCTGTCAGGGTTACTGTGTGGACTTTTCGGCGTCACAGCGAACGGCATTGGCGTTGGCGGTTTACCGGGTATTTTGTCCATCAAGCCTACGTTTTGGGGCATCTATTTGGCGGCAATGGTGATTGCTATCGTGATACCAGCGCTGTTAACCATGCTGGTCTATCGCCGTAAACTGCGCAACGCGACGTTACCTTTCCAGTAAACAAAGGCTGGGCGCATTGCCCAGCGGGTAATTGCGTCCTATAACTAGCGTACAGGTAAAGCGTAAACGGATAATGTTATGACAGCACCGCTTCCTTGGTGGCGCACTAGCGTCATCTATCAAATCTATCCCAAAAGTTTTCAGGACAGCACCGGTTCTGGCACCGGAGACCTGCAAGGCATTATTTCGCGCCTTGCGTATCTGCAACAGTTAGGCGTCGATGCGCTGTGGCTTACGCCAGTGTATCCCTCACCGCAAGTGGATAATGGTTACGACGTTGCGGACTACTGCGACATCGATCCCGCTTATGGCACGATGCGTGATATGGAAACGCTGATCGCGCAAGCACACGCGCGCGGCATGCGTATCATTATGGACATGGTGTTTAACCATACGTCTACGCAGCATCCCTGGTTTGTGCAGGCCCAAACGCCTGACAGCGACTATCACGCGTTTTACTACTGGCGCCCAGGAACAGAAGCATCGCCGCCCAACAACTGGCGTTCAAAATTCGGCGGTAGCGCCTGGCAGTGGCATGACCCCAGCCAACAACATTACCTGCATCTGTTCGCGCCGCAACAGGCCGACTTGAACTGGGAGCACGCGCCGGTACGTGAGGCGTTGCAAGCGGTCTGTCACTTTTGGGCAGACAAGGGCGTGGATGGCCTGCGTCTGGATGTGATCAATCTGGTGTCAAAGCAGCAGGATTTCCCTTCGGATAGCGAAGGGGATGGCCGACGCTATTACACCGATGGGCCACGCATGGTGGAATTTCTTCACGAATTCAACCGCACCGTATTTTCACCGCGCGGACTCATGACCGTCGGTGAAATGTCTTCGACCACGTTAGAGAACTGCCTACATTATGCCCCACTGACAGGCCGAGCATTGTCAATGACGTTTAACTTCCATCATCTAAAAGTGGATTATCCGGGTGGAGAAAAGTGGACGCTGGCAGCCCCAGATTTTGTCGCGCTGAAAGCGTTGTTCAATACCTGGCAACGTGGAATGCATAATAAAGCCTGGAGCGCATTGTTCTGGTGTAACCACGATCAGCCACGCATTGTTTCTCGCTTTGGTGATGAGGGCGACTATCGCACACCATCAGCCAAAATGTTGGCGATGGTGCTGCACGGCATGCAGGGCACCCCCTATATTTATCAAGGGGAAGAGATCGGTATGACCAACCCCGGCTATGACACCCTTGAGCACTATCGCGATATAGAAAGCCTGAATATCTACGCGGAACATCTAGCCAACGGTGAAACGCCAGCGCAGGTGTTGCGTATTCTTGCCCACAAATCACGCGATAATGGACGCAGCCCGATGCAGTGGTCATCTGCGCCATCGGCAGGTTTTACGTCAGGTACGCCCTGGATATCCCCCGGAGCCGGTTACGCGGAGATCAACGTAGCGCAGGCACTTGCCGATCCACACTCGGTGTTTTACACCTACCAACGGTTGATCGCCCTGCGCAAAGCGCTTCCTCTGCTGACCTATGGCGACTATCACGATCTGGCCCCCGAGCATCCAACCGTTTGGTTCTATCGCCGACGCTGGCAGGGACAGCAGTTGCTGATGCTCGCCAACCTGAGCCGGGAAATACAGTATTACGCGCTACCAAACCAACCGTCCCCTCAGAACTGGCGTCTGCTGCTGAGCAACTATGACGATCCTCCCGTCCATCCTGCATCACTGACGTTGCGCCCTTATGAGGCGATTTATTGGCTGTCTGATACCGAACTCTGAGGATGAAGGCCACGGTTTACTCTTTCAGCACGGCGAAAAGCCTCAGCGATAAATCACCACAGTGATCCGGCACCGAGATAGCACAATGCCCGGAAGCCAGCGCATCCCGCACGCAGGAATGCTCAAGGTCGACGCTAAAGCAGAGATTTTCCCAATCCAGAGGAATGACCGCAGGGACATGGTTAACCGGCTGTAACGTTTTATCTTGACGCTCTGCGGCTTGGCGCACACTGACGGCATGCCGTGTGCCAACCTCGCACTGCGTCATGATATGCGCGCGCAGCCGGGACGAGGGCCAGGAAGAGCGCGCCAAAAGATAAATATCAGAGACAGAATCCAGATCATGCAGCGGCAACTGCCCGACCCACAGATGATCTTTTTCACGCTTCAGCGCGATCCTCACTGCTCTGGCAGGCATACAAATTTCAAGTAACGCACTGAGTAGTGAAAAGAGAGACGAAAACACCTCTGCGAGGCGAGAATGATCATAGCGGGGAATATCAGCTGCGCTCCACGCCTGCGTATAGGGCAACAGCGGTCCGGCTAATTTAACCAGTTCGCGATAGACCAATTCTGGATGCACTGCGGTTGCCAGGTTGACACCACTTAGCACGGACTCGTAGCGATTTAGCACATTCAACAGCCAAAACAGCGGGATATCAGGCTGTCCCTGCTTTTTGGGGAGATCATGACGCAGCGCAAGTAGGCGGCGACGTTTGATGCGAGAAAGCGACAACAGTTGCTTCGACTGCGCTACCAACATCGGCGAGGAGGAAAACATGAGCAGCGGGGGAATGAACGAGGAATCGATTTCCCAACGCCCTTGCGCATTGCGATTAAGTCGCGCAATGGGATAGGTTTGATAATCATGGTTTTCATCAACGCTAAAGCGTACACAAATTGCCGATCTCTCGACCACACTGTTTTCTCGGAAATCGCTATCCAGCGTTTTCGCGCTATAGGCTAATGCAGGCGGTTCCTGCACACGAGAATGGCGAGGTAATCGATCGCGCTGGCGCTCGCTGGACGGGAGCGCCAACAGCACATCCACCTGTTGCAGTTGCGGTGCCAAACGTTGTTCCAACGGTACTGCACAAGAAAGCGCTGACAAACTGGCAGAGTCAATCCATCTGCCATCGGGCAAACACAGACGCAGTTGCTTTAACGTTAATGACTGCAGCTGCATCGCCTCTTCATCAAGTTGTAACGCTTCAACACCCCATGCATTTGACAATGATTGCGGTAAGGCGTGTGTGCGGCTCAGTCTGTTCTGCTCCGAGGTAAGCAAAGAGGGCCGGGAAGAAAGCAAGGTGCCTCTGTTCCATCGAGGCCTCGGCGTCTTCATGCTTGATGGTTCTCCTCAATATCTTCATGCAGTAGGCAATGCCGGTTTATACAGCAGAGTATCTCAACCGACGTGTATGATGATAATACCTGCATCAGCCGCGAATCACGGCAGTAATGCACTTATCCGTTAGTGATATTATTTACAGGTAAGAGTAACGTTAATGACGGCAACACAGTAGCAGATATGGTAGCCGGGAAGAAACAAAATCACTCACAGAAAAAAGAAATGAGAATCTTCGCTCATCACAAAGATATTTAGCATCGATAAAAAAGTGGCGAATTTATTCCGTTGCAGACCACTATATAATAACAACAAGATAATATTTTTTGAATATAGTCAGCGAATTAAGAAAGCCCAAAAGACAGCACGGTAATAATCACATTATCACCGCACCCATTGAAAAGTCACGTTAGCGGCGCGCCAACAGCAGGCCAAGCACAATCCCTAACGATGCCCCTACCCCTACGCTGTGCCACGGCTTTTTATGCACATAGCCATCCGCACGATTCGCGACTTGTTTCGCTTTTGCATAATAACTGTCGGAAATACCTAATCTTGATTTAACCTCCAATAGGGCATTCTCCGCATTCTTCTTCAAAGTAATATAAGCTTCATCCGCACTATCACCAGAATAACGCAATATATCGTCCAATGTATCGGCCAATAATTTAGCGTCGTCTTCAATACGAATATCTTCAGCAGGTTGTTTTTTCTCAGCCATAATCTACTCCATGTTATTTCACACAACGGTAGATTAACTATAGTCAAGTTTTCAGCCTCTTAGGACCTTAATGACCACAGACCATTCTTAAAAATAGAAATAACGGTAAACAGCAGATCGACATAGCACCCTCACGCACAGAAAAAAGCCGCCACAACCGGTAACGGCTGTGGCGGCTTTATCGCGCAACGCTAGTGCATTACATCAGCGGCTGCGCCATCTGCACCAGTGAAATCAGCGGCTGTGGATACAGGCCCAGCAGCAGCACCGCAATGGCGGAAATCAACACCACCACGCCGCCTGCGGTTAGCGCCCAGTTGTTGGGCGTATCACGCTGACGTTCTTGCGGTGCGGTCAGATAGAGGCTAACCATAACACGCAGATAGTAGTAGAGGCCGATAGCACTCCCCACCACCACCGCGCCTGTCAGCCACCACAGCTTGGCATCGACGCCCACGGCCAACACGTAGAATTTGCCGAAGAAACCCAGCGTCATCGGGATACCGGCCAGAGAGAGCATCATCACCGTCATGACCGCAGACAGAATCGGTTTGTGCCAGAACAATCCGCGATAAGAGAACAGAGAATCCGCGTCCGGGCCACGGTACGGGCTGGACATCAGGCTGACAACCCCGAAGGCTCCCAGGCTGCTGAACAGGTAGCCCGCCAGATAGACGCCCACGGTTTCCAATGCCAACTGGTGGGTTTGCACGGCAATCAGTGCCACCAGCAGGTAGCCGAGGTGAGCAATGGAAGAGTAACCGAGCAGACGCTTGATGTTGCTTTGCGCCACCGCCATCAGGTTACCAAACAGGATGGAGGCAAACGCGATCACACCCAGTGCCGTTCTCACCGACTCACCATCAACCATCGGCGCATAGAGGAACAGACGCATGACTGCACCAAAAATGGCGATCTTGCTGGCGGTCGCCAGGAAGGTCGACACCGGTGCGGGGGCACCTTGATACACGTCCGGCGTCCAGAGGTGGAACGGCACCAGCGAGAGTTTGAACCCCAAACCGACAATCATCATGCCGAGGCCGGCCAACAGCAGTGGCTCATGCAGCGTACGATCCGCCATCCGCGCGCCCAGGCTGGCAAAGCTCAGACTTCCCGAATCCGCATACACCAGCGCCATCCCAAACAGCAGGAAGGAAGAGGCGGCAGCAGAAAGCAGCATGTACTTGATGCCCGCTTCCAGTGAGCGACGCTGACGAAAGGCATAACTCACCAGACCGAATAGCGGCAGAGAGATAAGTTCAATACCGATGAACAGCGACGCCAAATGGTTAGCGCTCGCCAGCAGAACACCGCCCAGTGCGGCAATCGCCACCAGCAGATAAAACTCGTCGCGGTTATCCGGATAGCCTTCCAGCCACGGGTAAGCGAACGTGCAGGTCGCCAGGCTGGCAAGCAGTACCAAAGCGGTGTAGAACATCGAGAAACCGTCTACCCGCAGCAGCGGCGTCACATCCATCGGACCGGCGTTACCCACCAGAATCAGCGAGAACAACGCAATGTTAAGACCGATCACCGTGACAGTGGCATTGAAGAAATGGTTGCGTCGCCACGCAATGCACAGCATCACAACCACGGCGGTCAAACCGACGATTAACAGCGGCAGAAGCGCGACCAGGTGTTGAAGAGTTATTGTCATGGCGAATTACGGCCTTGTCGTTGAAAGTGTTGAATCAGTCACTGATGACATAAACCAATGCTGGATATTAGCCATTGCCGCATCAGACGTATTCAGGATGGTCTGCGGGAACAACCCGAGCAGCACCAGCAATACCACCAGCAACATCACCATCGACAATTCACGGGTGGACAGCCCCGGCAGTTTTTCCTCAGATTTTGGCGTGCCATAGTAAGCGCGTTGCATCATCACCAGCGAGTAGACGGAAGCAAACACCAAACCGAAGGTCGAAATCACGGTGATCACCGGCACCACTGGGTAGCTACCGAACAAAATCATAAACTCACCGACAAAGTTGCCGGTACCCGGCATCCCCAGCGTCGCCACCGCAAAGAACAGCGACAGCGCGGGCAAGAAACGAATGCGTGCCCACAGGCCGCCCATCTGACGCAAATCGCGCGTATGCAGACGCTCGTAAAGCTGGCCGCACAGAATAAACAGACCGGCCGCAGAAAGCCCGTGCGCAATCATCTGAATGACCGCCCCCTGATACGCCAGGTGGCTACCGGAGTAAATGGCGATCATCACAAAGCCCATGTGAGACACCGACGTGTAGGCAATCAGGCGTTTGATATCGGTCTGCATAAACGCCATCCAGGCGCCGTAGAAGATACCGATAACGCCCAGCCACATCGCGATAGGCGCAAATTCATGGGACGCATTGGGGAACAGCGGCAGGCTGAAACGCAGCAGACCGTAGGCCGCTGTTTTCAGCAAGATACCCGCTAGGTCGACAGAACCCGCCGTCGGCGCCTGACTGTGCGCATCCGGCAACCAGCCGTGCAGCGGTACCACGGGCATCTTCACCGCAAAGGCGATAAAGAAGCCCAGCATCAGCATGTATTCCACGCCGCGCGACATTGGGGTGTGCAGCAGTTCGGTGTAGCTAAAGGTCCACACACCGGTAGCATCGTGATGCACAAACACCAGCGCCAGAATGGCAATCAGCATGATCAGACCGCTGGCCTGGGTGTAGATAAAGAACTTGGTGGCCGCGGTAATACGCGTTTTCCCATCGGAACCTTTGTGCCCCCACAGTGCGATGAGGAAATACATCGGCACCAGCATCATCTCCCAGAAGAAGAAAAACAGGAACATGTCAATCGCCAGGAACACGCCGATCACGCCGCCCAGGATCCACAGCAGGTTCAGGTGGAAGAAGCCTTGATAGCGCTGGATTTCATTCCACGAACACAGGATTGCCAACACCCCAAGCAGGCCGGTCAGCACCACCATCAACAGCGACAACCCATCCAACGCCAGGTGAATACCGATACCGAAGCGCGGGATCCACGACACGTTGTATTCAGACTGCCAGAGCGGCACATCAGCCTGCGCCGTTAAAGAGTATCCACCCTGCAACCAAAGCAGCAGTGATAGCACCAGCGTTAATCCCATCGATATCAGTGCGATCCAGCGTGGCGCGCGGGTGCCGAAGCGCTCGAGCTGCCAGCACAGCAGGCCGCCGATAAAGGGGAGAAGTATTAGCCAAGGTAGTAGCATGGCGTTTTGCGTCCCTAATTTTAAGAAATCTGAAAACTTGCTGTGACGGAAGCCATTATTCCTGGTCTTCCGCCCTGCGCATTATTACTGCGTATCTCTCATCGCGTTTACCCTGAGGCACATCGCCATCAGCTAAACTGTAACAATGCCAGCACCACAACCGCCCCTACGCCCATTGACGCAACATACCAGCGCAGTTGACCATTCTGACTGACGGCCAACCCTTTGTTACCCCAACGCACCACCACGGCAGGCAAGCCCATCATCGCGTTCAACGGATCGCGCTGTAGCAGTTTGGCAACCGCCAGATACGGTTGTACGAAGACTTTGTCATACAGCCAGTCAAATCCCCAGGCGTGGAACCACCAGGTGGAGAAGAAGCGACCCGGAGCACTCTGCGCTACGCTAGTCACGAACTGACGTTTACCCAGCCACAGCACGGCAGCCAGCAGAATACCGGCAATCGCCACCACGCCAGACGCGATTTCAAGCGTCAAGGTACGGTCATGACCGAGTTCCGTGGTTTGCGGCAGCACGCCGTGCAACGGCGGCACAATCAGCGCCCCCACGAACGTGGAGAGCACCATCAGCACCAGCAACGGAATATGGTGGGACAGCCCTTTACCGGCGTGCGCTTTGGTTTTCGCTTCGCCGTGGAACACGATGAAAATCATGCGGAAGGTGTACAGCGACGTCATAAACGCTCCTGCCAGCCCCGCCATCATCAGATCCATATGGCCGTTAGCCCAGGCACCTGCCAAAATTTCATCTTTACTGAAGAAGCCTGCGGTGACCAACGGCAGTGCCGCCAGCGCCGAGCCGCCAATCAGGAAACTGACGTACACCAGCGGAATGGTTTTACGCAGCCCGCCCATCTTGAAGATGTTCTGTTCGTGATGGCAGGCAAGAATCACCGAGCCGGAGGCCAGGAACAGCAATGCTTTAAAGAAAGCATGCGTCATCAGGTGGAAAATCGCCGCGTCCCACGCCTGCACGCCCAATGCCAGGAACATGTAACCAATCTGGCTCATGGTGGAATAGGCCAACACGCGTTTGATGTCGCTCTGTACCAGTGCGGCAAATCCTGCCAGCACCAGCGTCACGGCCCCAACGATGCCCACCAGATGCAGTACATCCGGTGCCATCAGGAACAGGCCGTTTGTCCGAGCAATCAGATACACACCGGCCGTCACCATGGTTGCGGCGTGAATCAGTGCAGAGACGGGCGTCGGGCCGGCCATCGCATCCGCCAGCCAGGTTTGCAGCGGCAACTGAGCCGATTTACCCACCGCACCGCCCAGCAGCATCAGCGTTGCCCAAGTGATCGCCGGAGACCCTTCTGCCAGTTTCTGCGGTGCCAACACCATCAGTTCGCGGAAATTGAGCGTGCCCAACTCTTTGAACAGGATGAACAACGCAAAGGCCAGGAAAACGTCACCGACACGCGTCACGACGAAGGCTTTCATCGCCGCCGCACCGTTCTTCGGATTGGTGTAGTAGAAACCGATCAGCAGATAACTGCACAGCCCTACCCCTTCCCAGCCGAGATACATCAGCAGCAGGTTATCCGCCAACACCAGAATCACCATGCTGGCAATAAACAGGTTGGTGTAAGCGAAGAAGCGGGAGTAGCCCTCTTCACCACGCATATACCAAGAGGCAAACAGGTGAATAAAGAAGCCAACGCCCGTCACCACCGACAGCATGGTAAGAGACAGGCCATCCAGTGCCAGACGAAAGGCAATGTCAAAGTTACCTACCGCCATCCAGGTCCACAGATGTTGCGTGAAAAACGTGACGCCGCCCTCATGGTGCTGCGCAAAGAAATCCATCGCAACCCAACAAGTGGTCAATGCGGCCAACCCGATAGACCCCACGCCCACGGTCGCGGCGGTATTTTCCGACCAGCGACCGCGTGAAAATGCCAACAGCAAAAAGCCGAGCAGCGGGAATAATATTGTTAAGTAGAGTAAGTTCATCCGCGCATCTCACTGACAGTATCGATATTCAGGGTATGACGACGGCGATACATCTGGAGCAACAGCGCCAGACCGATGCTGGCTTCCGCTGCCGCCAGCGTGATCGCCAGAACATACATCACCTGCCCATCCGCGTGCCCCCAATAGCTGCCGGCAACCACAAACGCCAGCGCGGCGGCATTGATCATCACTTCCAGACTAATCAGCATAAACAAAAGGTTACGCCGAATAATCAGGCCCGTCAGGCCGATAAAGAATAAAATGGCAGCCAAAGCTAACCCATGTTGTAACGGGATCATGCACGCTCCTCCGCCAGTTTCTTCTCGGTCTCTTCTTTAGCCAGGCTATCGACCATCTTGTCCTCACGGCCCACGTGGAACGCAACCACCAGCCCGGCCAACAACAGCATAGAGGCCAATTCCACCGCCAACACATAAGGTCCAAACAGCGTGATACCAACGGCTTTGGCATCAATCATGTTCCCTGCAATTTCCGCGCTGCTGATACTGAAAATGGCGCGAACCACGACGAGCAGCAGAACCAGAGCCAGCACCGCCGGACCAATCCATACGCTCGGTTTCAACCAGGCGCTTTCTTGCTGGTCTACGCTATTCAAGTTCAGCATCATCACCACAAACACGAACAGCACCATGATGGCACCGGCATAAACGATGATTTCCACCGCACCGGCAAAATAAGCCCCCAGCGAGAAAAACACGCCGGAGATAGCCAGCAGCGAGACGATTAAATACAACAATGCATGTACGGGGTTAGTGTGAGTAATCACACGTAGGGTCGCCAGAATGGCGATTAACCCCGATGCATAAAACGCGAATTCCATGCTCGGCTCCTTAAGGCAACAGGCCTTTGACATCAATGGGTTTGGCTTCGTTTTCGGCGTCGCCCTTCTCTTTCCCATCGATAGCCATGCCCGCCATCCGGTAGAAATTGTATTCCGGGTATTTACCGGGCCCAGAGATCAACAGATCTTGTTTTTCGTACACCAGATCCTGGCGCTTGTACTCGCCCATTTCAAAATCCGGCGTCAGCTGAATCGCGGTGGTCGGGCACGCTTCTTCGCAGAACCCGCAGAAAATGCAGCGCGAGAAGTTAATGCGGAAAAACTCGGGATACCAACGGCCATCCTTCATTTCCGCTTTCTGCAACGAGATACAGCCGACCGGACAGGCCACGGCGCACAGGTTACACGCCACACAGCGCTCCTCACCATCCGGATCGCGCGTCAGCACAATACGGCCACGGTAACGCGGTGGTGGGTTAACCGGCTCTTCCGGATACATTTTGGTTTCACGCTTTTTGAAAGCGTTGGACCCGACCATACAGATACTGCGTACCTGGGTACCGAAACCAACCACAATGTCTTTTATCTTCATGGTTCAGTTCCCTTTAGTGTGCGTTGTACAAAATCACGGCCGCCGTCGCCAGCAGATTGAGCAGCGTTAACGGCAAACAGACGGTCCACCCGAAGGTCATCACCTGGTCATAGCGCGGACGCGGCAACGAGGCACGGATCAGGATGAACATCATCATGAAGAAGCCGGTTTTCAGCGCAAACCAAACAAAAGGCGGTAAGAACGGCCCGTGCCAGCCACCGAAGAACAGCGTTACCATCAGCGCCGATACGGTCACGATACCGATATATTCCCCCACGAAGAACAGGCCAAATTTCATACCGGAATATTCGATGTGGTAACCATCTGCCAGTTCCTGCTCCGCTTCCGGTTGGTCGAACGGATGGCGGTGACACACAGCCACACCGGCGATAGCAAAGGTCACGAAACCGAAAAACTGCGGGATAACGTTCCACAAGTGCGCTTGGGATTCAACGATATCGCGCATGTTGAACGAGCCCGCCTGTGCCACTACGCCCATCAGCGACAGACCGAGGAACACTTCGTAGCTCAGCGTTTGCGCTGATGCACGCACCGCCCCCAACAGAGAGTATTTGTTACCGCTCGCCCAGCCGGCGAACAGCACGGCGTACACTGCCAGCCCCGCCATCATCAGGAAGAACAGTAAGCCGATGTTTAAATCGGCAACGCCCCAGGTCGGCGTGACCGGCACAATGGCGAACGAGAGCAGCAGCGAGGTAAAGGCAATCACCGGTGCCAACGTGAAAATCACGCGGTCGGTAAAGCGCGGCACCCAGTCCTCTTTGAAGAACATCTTGATCATGTCCGCGACCAGCTGCAACGACCCGCCCCAGCCCACGCGGTTTGGCCCGTAACGCCCCTGGAACAGCCCCAGAAGACGACGTTCGCCCATACTCATGAATGCGCCGCAGGTGACTACCACCAGCAGGATCACCACGGCTTTGCCGACGGCGATCAAGGTATCCATAACCTCCGGTGTTAACCAGCTCATTGTGCAGCCTCCCGCAGACTTTCAATGGTTGCCCCTGCCAGCGACGGCGCAATACCCGGGAACCCTAACGGCAATCCGACCTGTCCCTGACGCAGCGCATCGCTCAGGCGCAGCGGCAGACGCAGGGTCTGCCCCTGACAGCGTAGCTCAAGCAGCGCGCCTGCGTTAACGCCCAGCAGCGCCGCATCGGCAAGACTGACCATGACATAAGCATCATCCATACGTTGTTGGATAACCGTAGAGCGCTGCGTCATCTCTTCACTGCCGAACAGATGGTAGTAAGGTGCAACGCGCCACTGCCCCGGCTGTGCGTTAAACGCTGCCGGAATGGCGTCGAAATAACCCAGTTCGCCTTCGCCCGCTTCAATCAATCGCACACCCGGATCGCCGTGGCGCAGGTGACCGCCCACTTCATCCTGGAATTTGTTCCACGCCTGCGGGGAGTTCCAACCGGGAGACCAGGCAAACGGAATCTGCTGGCGCGCGGCTGTCGGGCTGTTGTTCCCTTCCATCGAGAAGGCGAACATCGTGTCTTTGTCTTGTGGCTGACGCGGTTCATGCACGCTGATATTGGCACGCATCGAGGTGCGGCCACTGG
Source organism: Candidatus Symbiopectobacterium sp. NZEC135 (assembly GCF_025962695.1). Classification (NCBI taxonomy): domain Bacteria; kingdom Pseudomonadati; phylum Pseudomonadota; class Gammaproteobacteria; order Enterobacterales; family Enterobacteriaceae; genus Symbiopectobacterium; species Candidatus Symbiopectobacterium sp. NZEC135. The sequence goes on from NZ_JAGFPF010000026.1 coordinate 37,884, forward strand.
AGCGGTTAGGTGAACGCGCCAGTTTCTGCCCGTTGATGCGGAAGTTGGCATCCGGCGCGGCGTCTTTGACGCCTGCCAGCTGCGGCAACGCCGCCACACAGGCATCAATCACGTGATCCAGTTGCGTCCAATCGACCTTACGGCTTTGGTAAGTGGTCGCCAGCGAATGCAACCAGCGCCAGCTTTCCAGCATCACCACGCTGTTATCGTAATAGGCCGGATCGTACACCTGGAAGAAACGCTGCGCGCGGCCTTCCTGATTGATCAGCGTACCGTCGCTTTCAGCAAAGCTGGCGGCAGAGAGGATCAATGACGCTTTATCCATGATCGCAGTGCGCTGATGATCCAACACGATCAGATTGGTGGCTTTAGCCAGCGCCGCATCCACACGCGCCTGCGGGGCGTGACGATAGAGATCGTTTTCCAGCACCACCACGCTATCGGCAGCACCGCTCTCCAACTGTGCCAGCGCATCGTCCAACGAACCGCCGCCAATCATTGACAGGCCAATACTGTTTGCCGCGGAAGCAACAAAGGTCACGCCGACATCAGCACCGCGTTGTTTAAGCGCTTTCGCCACGTTGGCAGCCGCTTCAATAATCGCTTCGCTACCAGAATGGGTACCAGAGATAATCAGCGGTTTTTTCGCGCCTGCCAGAGCCTGCACGATGACGTCAACTTTCGGTGCCAGTGAGGCATCCAAATCAGTGACTGCCGGAGCATTTTCATCTAACGCATGAGCGATAGCGAAGCCAAGGCGCGCCTGATCCTCTACCGGTGCGCGGTAGTTCCAGGCAGCGATATCATCCAGACGAGTTTTGTCCACCGATGTCATAAACAGCGGGTGCTTGGCATGTTGGCCGATGTTGAGAATGGCCGCAATCTGCCAGTCTGCCACTTTTTGCGCAGCCGCCATTTCACGCGCTTTCCCCTTCACCGCCTGACGAACTGCCAGCGCGATACGCGCCCCGGTTTGGGTCAAATCTTCACCCAACACCAATACGGCGTCATAGCTTTCGATATCACGCAGCATCGGGGTGCGTACACCGCTGTCGCGCAACACGTTGAGGATCAGTTGCAAACGCGCCTGCTCACCGTGGGCAATACCGGTGTAGAAGCTTTCCGCACCCACCAGTTCACGCAGCGCAAAGTTGCTTTCTACGCTGGCGCGCGGGGAACCAATACCAATGACGCGTTTTGACTGGCGCAGCACATCCGCCGCCCCTTGCAGTGCCTGATCGGCGTTCAGGGCAATCCAGTCATCGCCACGACGTTGCAATGGCTGACGCGGACGATCTTTCGCGTTGACGTAGCCATAACCAAAACGGCCACGGTCACACAGGAAATAGTGGTTCACACTGCCGTTGTAGCGGTTTTCGATACGACGCAGTTCACCGTAACGTTCGCCTGGGCTGGTGTTACACCCAACGCTGCACTGCTGGCAAACGCTGGGCGCAAACTGCATATCCCATTTACGGTTGTAGCGCGCAGAGTGCGTTTTATCGGTGAACACCCCGGTCGGACACACTTCGACCAGGTTGCCGGAAAATTCGCTTTCCAGCACGCCATCTTCAGGGCGGCCAAAGTAGACGTTATCATGGGCACCATACACGCCCAGATCGGTACCACCGGCGTAGTCTTTGTAGTAACGCACACAGCGATAGCAGGCGATGCAGCGGTTCATCTCATGCGAGATAAACGGCCCCAGGTCCTGATTACGGTGAGTACGTTTGGTAAAGCGATAGCGGCGGAAGTTGTGTCCCGTCATCACCGTCATATCCTGCAAATGACAGTTGCCACCCTCTTCGCAGACCGGGCAGTCGTGCGGGTGGTTAGTCATCAGGAATTCGACGATGGTTTTACGGAACAGTTTGGCTTCCTCATCGTCGATGGCGATAAACGCGCCATCGGTTGCGGGGGTCATACAGGACATGACCAGACGGCCACGCGTGTCCTCCGCATTCTGGTACTGCTTCACCGCGCACAGGCGGCAGGAACCGACGCTACCCAGCGCGGGATGCCAGCAAAAGTAAGGAATATCAAGCCCCAGCGTCAGACAAGCCTCTAGCAGGTTGTCCGAGCCGTTCACCTCATACTCTTTGCCGTCTACATGAATCGTAGCCATAGTCAGCATGCTTCCATAATGGCCCGTGTTGCCACAGGCGCTAATCAAAAATTCTGTAATAAGAGCAGGCTATCCGCCAGCGGAGACGTGCTTCGTCCCCTGTTATTGTCGGCTTGATTACCAACGCTCTTTCAGCAGGTTCGGCTGAATACCGCCAATCGCTTTGGTATTTCCCAGATATTGCGGCGCAATACCTGCTTCAAATTCGTCACGGAAATACTTGATAGCACTTTGCAGCGGTTCAACAGCACCTGGCGCATGGGCGCAGAAGGTGTTGCCCGGCCCGAGGAAGCGGCACAGTTGCTCCAGCGTTTCAATATCGCCGGGTTGCCCTTCGCCGCGCTCCAGCGCACGCAGGATCTTCACGCTCCACGGTAAACCGTCGCGGCACGGCGTACACCAGCCACAGGATTCGCGGGCAAAGAACTCTTCCAGATTGCGGGTCAGCCCCACCATGTTGATCTCGTGATCGACCGCCATGGCCAACGCGGTACCGAGACGGCTGCCTGCCTTGGCGATATGTTCGAAATCCATCGGCAGGTCGAGATGCGCTTCGGTGAGGAAGTCGGTACCCGCGCCGCCCGGCTGCCAGGCTTTGAATTTAAGCCCGTCGCGCATGCCGCCCGCGTAGTCTTCCAAAATCTCGCGCGCCGTGGTGCCAAACGGTAGTTCCCACAAACCGGGGTTTTTCACACGGCCAGAGAAGCCCATCAGCTTGGTGCCCGCATCTTTACTCTTACCGGCAGACAACCCCTGATACCATTCGGCGCCGTGCGCGATAATCGCAGGCACGTTACACAGGGTTTCCACGTTGTTTACGCAAGTCGGCTTGCCCCACGCACCGGCAGATGCCGGGAACGGTGGCTTGGAGCGCGGGTTCGCGCGACGGCCTTCCAGCGAGTTGATCAACGCGGTTTCTTCACCACAGATATAGCGCCCGGCACCGGTGTGCACGAACAGCTCGAAATCAAATCCGCTACCAAGAATATTTTTACCCAGCAGGCCAGCCTGTTTAGCTTCTTCGATGGCGCGACGCAGGTTTACGGCGGCTTCCACGTATTCGCCACGCAGGAAGATATAGCCGCGATAGGCTTTGAGGGCAAATGCGCTGATCAGCATGCCTTCCACCAGCAGGTGCGGCAGTTGCTCCATCAGCAGACGGTCTTTGTACGTGCCCGGCTCCATCTCATCCGCGTTACACAGCAGATAGCGAATGTTCATGCTTTCGTCTTTCGGCATCAGGCTCCATTTCAGACCGGTGGAGAAGCCCGCACCGCCACGCCCTTTCAGGCCCGCGTCTTTTACCAGACTAACCACTTCGTCCTGTGCCATGCCGCTGAGCGCTTTCTGCGCTGCCGCATACCCATTCTTTGCGCGGTATTCGTCAAGCCAGACCGGCTGCTTGTCATCACGCAGACGCCAGGTCAGCGGGTGCTGTTCAGGCGTCAAAATCCTGTTCATACTCATTGATACGGCTCCAATAGCGAATCGATATCGTCAGGCTTGACATGACTGTGCGTATCCTCGTCGATCATCATCGACGGGCCTTTGTCACAGTTGCCCAGGCAGCAGGTCGGCAGCAGGGTAAAACGTCCGTCAAAGGTGGTTTGTCCGGGTTTGATCTTCAGTTTTCGTTCCAGTGCTGCTTGCACACCCTGAAAACCGTTGATGTAGCACACCACGCTATCGCAATAGCGAATCACGTGGCGTCCAACCGGTTGACGGAAAATCTGGCTGTAAAACGTCGCTACGCCTTCCACATCACTGGCCGGAATTGCCAGAATGTCAGCAATGGCATGAATAGCGCCATCCGGCACCCAGCCACGATGTTTCTGAACAATTTTCAACGCTTCGATGGACGCCGCGCGCGCATCTTCGTAGTGATGTTTTTCATGCTCGATGGCATCGCGCTCAGCGTCGCTCAATACAAAAACAGACTCGTTCGGCGCGGCATCGGCTGCGGCGTTAATAGGTTGTTGAGTGTCTTGATCATGCATAATTAGCGATCCACATCTGACATAACGAAATCAATACTCCCGAGGTACACGATCAGGTCAGACACCAGACAACCGCGAATCACGGAAGGGATCTGCTGCAAGTGCGCATAGCTCGGGGTGCGAATACGGGTGCGGTAACTCATGGTGCCGCCGTCGCTGGTCAGGTAGTAACTGTTGATACCTTTCGTCGCTTCGACCATCTGGAACGATTCGTTTTCCGGCATCACAGGGCCCCAGGAGACCTGGAGGAAGTGGTTGATCAGCGTTTCGATGTGCTGCAACGTGCGCTCTTTCGGCGGCGGCGTGGTCAGCGGGTGATCGGCCTTGAACGGGCCTTCCGGCATGTTGTTCAGGCATTGCTCCAGAATCCGCAAGCTCTGGCGCAGCTCTTCCACTTTCAGCATCACACGGGCGTAGCAGTCACTGATGCCGTCACCCACCGGTACTTCAAAGTCAAAGTTTTCATAGCCGGAGTACGGACGCCATTTACGCACGTCAAACGCGACGCCGGTCGCACGCAACCCAGCACCAGTAACGCCCCATTCCAGCGCTTCTTTGGCGTTGTACGCCGCTACGCCTTGAGTACGTCCTTTGAGGATGGTGTTTTTCAGCGCAGCCGTTACGTAGGTATCCAGACGTTTTGGCATCCAGTCCAGGAACTCACGCAGCAGACGTTCCCAACCGCGCGGCAGGTCGTGTGCTACGCCGCCGATACGGAACCAAGCCGGGTGCATACGGAAACCGGTGATGGCTTCCACCAAATCATAAATTTTCTGGCGATCGGTAAAGGCAAAAAAGACCGGCGTCATAGCGCCGACGTCTTGAATAAAGGTACTGATGTAGAGCAGGTGGCTGTTTATTCTGAACAGCTCTGAGAGCATGACGCGGATAACGTTCACACGTTCCGGCACCACGATCCCTGCCAGTTTTTCTACGGCTAACACATAGGGCATCTCATTGACGCAGCCGCCCAGGTATTCGATACGGTCGGTATACGGGATATAGCTGTGCCAGGACTGGCGCTCGCCCATCTTCTCCGCACCGCGGTGGTGATAGCCCACATCAGGAATACAATCGACAACCTCTTCACCATCCAGTTGCAGGATGATGCGAAACGCCCCGTGTGAGGAGGGGTGGTTCGGACCGAGGTTAAGGAACATGAAATCTTCGTTTTCCGTCCCGCGCTTCATGCCCCAGTCTTCAGGCTTGAACGTCAGGGATTCCATCTCCAGATCTTCCTTCTGCTTGGTCAGCACAAAGGGATCGAATTCGGTGGCGCGCGCCGGGTAATCTTTACGCAGCGGGTGCCCTTCCCACGTCTGCGGCATCATGATGCGCGTCAGGTGCGGGTGACCGTCAAACGTAATACCAAACATGTCCCACACTTCACGCTCATACCAGTTGGCGTTAGGGAACAGTTTTACCATGGTCGGCAGGCGCAGGTCATTTTCAGACAATGGCACCTTGATCATGATGTCGCGATTACGTTCAATGGAGATAAAGTGATAGAAGACGGAGTAGTCTGCGGCAGGCAAACCTTCACGGTGTGTGCGCAGGCGCTCGTCCACCCCGTGCAGATCGAACAGCATCACATAGGGTTTGGGCAGCTTTTTCAGGAACGTGACAACGTCCAGTAATTGCTCACGCTTCACCCATACAACCGGCATCCCGGTACGGGTTGCCTGCACGGTAAAGGCTTCAGGTCCAAAACGGTTACACAGCTCGCCAACGACGGGATCATCCCGGTGATCGCGGGTAGCCCAGGCCGGCTGCGCGAGGTCGTGCGTCGTTAAATCTGTCATAAATATGTCACCACGGTAATTTTGCCATTCTGTTAATGGTGCGGCTGCCGTTTATTATCTTGCTACCCTGTGAGAGTAGTATTACGCAGCCATTCTGCTTGTCATTAACAGATTAAATCTCGTCGGGCGAACGCAGGTTCGTCACCGCAATACGCTCTTCACGTTTGCGTTCGCGCTCGGATTGCATATTGGCGCGATACACGCCCTGCTCTCCCACCACCCATGACAGAGGGCGGCGCTCTTGACCAATAGACTCTTTGAGCAGCAACAGCGCTTGCATATACGCTTCAGGGCGCGGTGGGCAGCCCGGAATATAAACATCCACCGGCAGGAATTTATCGACGCCCTGCACCACGGAGTAAATGTCGTACATGCCACCGGAGTTGGCGCACGCGCCCATGGAAATCACCCATTTCGGCTCCAGCATCTGTTCATACAGGCGCTGAATCACCGGGGCCATTTTGGTGAAACAGGTTCCGGCCACCACCATGAAGTCAGCCTGACGCGGGGAGGCACGTAACACTTCAGAACCAAAGCGCGCCACGTCATGCACGGCAGTGAACGAAGTCACCATTTCCACATAGCAGCAGGAAAGACCGAAGTTGTAGGGCCACAGTGAGTTCTTGCGGCCCCAGTTGACCGTGTCGTGTAAGGCATGCTCCAGGTTTCCCATGAAAACACTGCGGTGAACATGCTGCTCCAGAGGATCGGTAACGATCTCCTGGCGTTGCAGGGGATAACGGTCATTCTCACCGTCCGGCTCTATGCGGGTGAGCGTATAGTCCATCTTAAAGTGCCTCGCTGTTACTGCGGATGAGTGTTGGTAGTGTTAACCGGAAAGTCAGACTTGATAACCTGCCGTTTTGAACGCGTCGGCGTCCAGTCGAGCGCGCCGATACGGACCAGGTAGACCAACCCCGCCAACAACACCAAAATGAAAATGGCAGCTTCGATGAAGCCCAGCCAGCCGCTTTCCCGAATGGAAACGGCCCAGGCATAGAGATACAGAGCTTCAACGTCGAAAATAACGAAAAACATGGCAACCAGATAGAACTTGGCAGACAGGCGCAGGCGCGCAGAGCCAACCGAGTCAATCCCGGATTCATAGGGAACGTTCTTTGCCCTTGCTCTGGCTCTCCCGCCTAGCAGGAACCCGCCCAACAGCATGAAGCCGCACAGGCCGACGGCGATGATAACGAATAGCGCAAATGCCCAGTGATGGGCGAGGATTTCAGTCGTTGTTGACATACTCTTGCTTACTCATCAAAAGTGACGTTGAACACCTGCTCTACTGGCAGTTAATGCGTCACATCGATTAAAAGGAAGGATAATCACCCTGCAAATAATGCGGAAAACAGCTACGTTAAGCGCGTTTTGCAGCGGTTGCGTCCTTTATTTTGTAACCTTTTTTCAACCTTACTAAAAATAACAGCACATAACTTAACATGCACGCTGTTTTGTTAACATTTCACTTTTCATGCTTCAGCTAAATCGAGTCAGTCTGGCTCTGGCGGGTGCAATTGTTAACAACCTGCTAGCTAAAGGATAGGTGATAATGCACAAGCACTATACCATTTTCGTGCGGAAAACCCGGTCCCCCTTAGCCTTAATAGGGTTATTTTTTGATCCAACACACAATTTTGTCAATTTAGTTAGTAAAAAAACCCAATTGTCAGCGCCAATGTTAACAACTGAAAGTCTGCAACATTCATTTGAAAAATAAGAAACAGCTTTTCATAAAATACAAAACCTTAGAAAGCAGGAGGAATAACGATAAGAGGAACGCGATTGAATGGGAATAATCATGAAGTGGGATAATCATAAGGAGGTAAAAAACGGGCATAGCCATGACGGCGTCCTGCTACTACGCCATACCCGTATGAACGCGAGCCACGTTCTGAATTACATAAACAGGGCGTTTTTCAGCGCCGCATCTCCCTCGCTTGTGCTGTTATCGTCACCGGCTGAGGCACCAGAGAGCAGAGGGCCACGATAGTAGTGACCGGACACGACCACATTGAAAATGGCATCAGCCAGGGTGTTGCTTTCTTGCTGGCGTTTGCATAAAAAATACTGCGTATCAGGAAGTGCCGGCAAACCATCTGCCGTTCCCAGTACCCGCAGTTCTGGATTCATCATCTCAACGGTTCGCAACGTCACGCCCAACCCGGCCTTCACCGCAGCACGCACGGCAGGGAGCGTTGACGCGACATAGGCAATACGCCAGGGGATCCCCGCTTCATTGAGCAAGGTGATCGCCAATGCGCGAAAATTGCTGGGCTCATCCAGTAGCACCAGCGACACGGGTTCGTCCTGACGAAAGCGATAATCCGCCGCGCAATACCACATGGTCGGCGAAGTGCGCAGCAAAATTTGCTCGGCGCTCTCACTCGACATGGTAGTAATGGCCAAATCAATCGCTTTTTTTTCCAGCATACTGTGCAGTTCTGGACTAGGCTTTACGCTAACGTCAATAGTCAGTTTGGGAAACAGCGTGGTCACGCGATGCAAAAGCGTAGGCAAAATGTTATCTGCCGTATCTTCACACGCGCCGATCGCCAGCGTGCCCAGCATGTCGCTGTACATCAGCGAGGTGCAGGCTTCATCATTAAATTGCAGGATCTTGCGGGCATAACCCAGAAACTGCACCCCGTGTTCCGTCAGCAATTTGTTACGACCGTGGCGAGCGAACAGCTCTTTACCCACCAGTTGTTCCAGTCGTTGCATTTGTTGGCTCACCGCAGATTGCGTGCGGCAAACTGCCACGGCGGCGGCGGCGAAAGTGTTCAAATCCGCTACCGCTACAAACGTTCTGAGTAGATCGAGATCAAGATTGAGTACCGATCGATTTGCATTGGCCATACGATTTTCACTTATCTATTTTAGTATTTAACAAACATTCCTGGTGTTTTATTACATGTATCATTAATTACAATACATGTTGAAACAGTATCGCAGTCGTTCGATTAGGGCAAAAAAATACTCACGTTTCGTTACCATTATCGCCTTTTCATCCAGCCGCTAACGCCCCCACCAAATAGTGTCAGGATCATTATCCACTCGGTAAAAAAACAACTGCTCCGCCTTTATACTGGAAATTATATTTTCACGCTCCGAATAAATAGCCTGACGAAAAGAAAGGCGCACAGGATGTGTTATCTCCCTTTTTTCAAAAGTGGATTCGTGCCATTCAGCGGGGATAAAATGCACAATAACAGTGCAGCAGCCCGCAGCATTGCACTAAAATCGACGATCATTCTTCAAAAGGGGTAAACACAGGAGTACATTAGGCAGGTTATGCTATTTCATCGCGAAATACGCTTTTCCTGAAAAAGGTTCGCTCTATCTATGATGTCTCCCATTGAGAAGTCTAAAAAGCTTGATAATGTTTGCTATGACATTCGCGGCCCGGTGCTAAAAGAAGCCAAGCGCCTGGAAGAGGAAGGAAATAAAGTACTCAAACTGAACATCGGTAATCCTGCCCCCTTCGGTTTCGATGCACCGGATGAAATTCTGGTCGATGTCATCCGTAATTTACCTACCGCACAGGGTTACTGCGATTCTAAAGGACTTTATTCCGCGCGTAAGGCCATTGTGCAGCATTATCAAGCGCGCGGGATGCGTGAAATGACGCTGGAAGATGTGTATATCGGCAACGGCGTCTCCGAGCTGATCGTGCAATCCATGCAAGCGTTGCTTAACACCGGCGACGAGATGCTGGTTCCTGCACCGGATTATCCGCTGTGGACCGCCGCCGTCTCGCTATCCAGCGGGCATGCGGTGCACTATCTGTGCGATGAAGAAGCCGGCTGGTTCCCCGATCTGGACGACATCCGCAGCAAGATCACCCCGCGCACGCGCGGCATCGTGATCATCAACCCCAACAACCCTACCGGTGCCGTCTACAGCAAAGAGCTGCTGATGGAGATCGTGGAAATTGCACGCCAGCACAACCTGATTATTTTTGCTGACGAGATCTACGACAAAATTCTGTACGACGAGGCGCAACACCACTCCATCGCCGCGCTGGCACCGGATCTGCTGACGGTAACCTTTAACGGGCTATCTAAAACCTACCGTGTGGCTGGGTTTCGTCAGGGCTGGATGGCGCTGAACGGTCCTAAAAAACACGCCAAAGGCTATATCGAAGGTTTGGAAATGCTGGCGTCTATGCGTCTGTGTGCCAACGTGCCGATGCAACACGCCATTCAGACTGCGCTGGGCGGTTATCAGAGCATCAGCGAGTTTATTCATCCCGGTGGACGCTTGTATGAGCAGCGTCTGCGCGCCTGGGAACTGATCAATCAGATCCCCGGTGTCTCCTGTGTCAAACCGCAGGGAGCGCTTTACATGTTCCCACGTATCGATGCTAAGCGTTTCAATATCCATGACGACCAAAAAATGGTGTTGGATCTGCTGCTGCAAGAAAAAGTGCTGCTGGTACAAGGCACCGCGTTTAACTGGCCGCATCCCGACCACGTACGTATTGTCACGCTGCCGCGCGTAGATGAACTGGATTCCGCCATCCACAAACTGGGCCGCTTCCTGTCGCACTACCATCAGTAACGCGCTTGTTTGCATCACGCCTGCACATCATTTTTCACGACGTGCAGGCGGCTTTACCTTGGTTTACATCCTTCCCGTGAGCGGCGACAATAGCTGATTATGGTGCTGCCGTCTGAGAGAACATGATGAATCAGAGTCACTTTTTCGCCCACTTATCCCGCTTGAAACTGATTAGTCGCTGGCCGCTGATGCGCAACGTGCGCACCGAAAACGTGTCTGAGCACAGCCTCCAAGTCGCCTTTGTCGCTCACGCGCTGGCGGTGATCAAAAACCGCAAATTCAACGGCAATCTGAATGCAGAACGCATTGGGATGCTGGCGATGTACCACGATGCCAGCGAAGTGTTAACCGGAGACATGCCGACCCCGATCAAATATTTCAATGCGCAGATTGCCCATGAGTATAAGAAGATAGAAAAGCTGGCGCAGCGCAGCCTGATTGCCATGCTACCACCTGAATTACAGCAGGATTATCGTCAACTGATTGATGACAGTTGTTGCAGTGAAGAAGAGCACGCCATCGTCAAACAGGCGGATGCCCTGTGCGCTTACCTGAAATGTCTTGAAGAGCTTTCAGCCGGTAACAGCGAGTTCGCTCTTGCCAAAACCCGACTGGAAAAGACGCTGCAACAGCGCCAAAGCCCGGAGATGGACTACTTCATGGAGGTGTTTATTCCGAGTTTTAGCCTGTCACTGGATGAGATTAGTCAGGGTTCCACCCTGTAAGTCGGAATAGGGTTGTTTTGTTTTTTATCCGCGTAAAAAATCACGCCGAGGTGGGCGAGACCGCCGGGTGAGCCGCATGGATGCGGCGAAAGGCAGCGCCGCGTCGGGAACGCGTCGCTGGCGGCCCGATGGCGGTCACGAACGCCGAGGGCACCGCGCAGCGGCGTGATTTCTCGCAAAAAGCCAGGGGCCATGGGGCGACGGCGATTGAGCCGCCCCATGTCGGGCGCGCGCTACGCATGTAGCAAAAAGTCGCTTAGCCCGTTGCGCACGAAACCTTCACTGCATGCACAGAAAAATGGTTTTATAAGCTGCATCAACGCACAGTTAAAAACCATACAGCCACGGCACCATGATGACACTAACAATCATCACCAGCACGGTAAACGGCACACCCACTTTCACGAAATCACCAAAACGGTAGCCGCCCGGACCGAGCACCAGCGTATTCACCGGTGACGAAACCGGTGTCATGAATGCCGCCGAGGCGGCAATAGCCACAATCATCGCGAAGGGATACGGCGAGACTCCCATCTGTTTTGCGGCAGCGATAGCTATAGGTGCCATCAATACAGCAGTGGCGGTGTTGGAAATAAACAGTCCGATGGTCGCACACAGCACAAACAGGCACACCAGCATCACCTGCGGCCCTGCTCCACCGGCAATGTCCATCAGTCCGTTAACAATCAGCGTCACACCGCCGGTTTGCTGAAGCGCCAGCGCAAACGGCATCATCCCGACGATCAAAATCAGGCTCGGCCAGTGGATTGCACGGTAAGCGCTCTCCATATCGATACAGCGAAATTTTCCCATCAGCAAACAGGCAATCAACGCGGCAATCGCATTGGGGATTTCATCGGTCAGCATCATGGCGACCATCAGCGCCAGACAGAACAGCGCGTGTGGAGCTTGACTCACCGCAGGCGCAACGTCATCCACTTCAGCGGGTAGGTTCAGCACCAGCATCACATGCTTTTGCGATTGCAGTTGGCGGATCATACGCCAGTCGCCAATCACCAGCAGGATATCCCCCAATTGCAGCGGTTCATCGGCCAGCAATCCGTCCATCGCTTCACCATTGCGGCGGATACCGACCACGGAAAGCCCGTAGCGACTGCGGAAGCCTACGTCATAAAGCGTCTTGCCAATCAGTTCAGAATCGGGGATCAGCGACACTTCTGCCATCCCGACATCGCGTGCCTGTTCGGAAAAGTATTCTCCGCGCAGCACCATCGGTTCCAGGCGCTGCGAGGCGCAGAATTCACGCAAATCAACCTCAGAGGCTGACATATCGATCAACAACACATCGTTTAACCGCAGTTCGGTGTTGCCCGCTACGCTGACCATTACGCGACGAAACTTACGCCAACGTTCAATCCCCACCACGTTGGCACCGTAGCGCTGGCGCAGTCGCAAATCATCAAGGCGGTGGCCGATAAAAGGAGACCCCGGCAGTATCGCCAAACGACGCGCTCTGCCCGTCAGTTTATAATCGCGAATCAGGTCACGGAAGGTCTTGCGCTTCCAACCTTCTTTTTTATCCGCATTGGGATCGATGCCGCTCAGCCAGAATCGCGCCACCAGCATGTAAGCAATGCCCAGCAGCAGCACCACAATGCCAATCGGCGTGACGCTGAAAAAGCCAAAACCGTGGTTGCCGTCACGCATCAACTCACTGCTTACCACCATGTTGGGCGGCGTCGCCACCAGCGTCATCATCCCGCTGATAAGGCCGGCAAAACTAAGCGGCATCATCAGCCGCCCCGGCGACGTTTTCATTTTGGCCGAAACGCTTAACACCACAGGAATAAATATCGCCACCACGCCGGTGGAGCTCATAAACGCGCCCAGCGCCGCCACGGTCAGCATCAGCAGCACCAACATTTTGATCTCACTGTTACCCGCGACGCGGATCAGCCACTCCCCGACCTGATACGCCACGCCAGTTCTCACCAGCCCTTCGCCAATAACAAACAGCGCGGCAATAAGAATCACGTTCGGGTCGCTAAAGCCGACTAGCGCATCCGGCAGCGTTAAGGTACCGCTCAACACAAAGGCGATGATAACCAACAGCGCCACCACATCCATGCGTAGCTTATTGGTGCTAAACAATAAGATAGCGATCAACAGCAGGGATAACACCCAGAGCAGTTCGCGGTTCAAAAGATCCTCCCGAAAAAAGGCATAAGCCAGCGGCAACACGGTTACTTCTCACCGTCCAGACGGTAACAGCCTAAAAAATCACGCTTAACCCAAGTCTGTTCTGGTAGTCTGCCATAAAAAAACCCCGCCGAGGCGGGGTTTTGATCATATTTAGTTACGCTTTTATCAATCGGTTAGCTTATGCACCGCTACGCCGTTCGGCGTTGCAGTCAAGGTCAGTTGCGTTAGCGATGTCAGAACCATATCAACGTCCTCTAACGCCAAGGTATCCGCCGGGGCATTAACGGCAATCACCTGACAGCCAGCCGCTAACCCGGATTCCAATCCGGCAGGTGCATCTTCTACCACCACACACTCATGCGGTTCCAGGCCCAAGCTTGCGGCACCCAGCAGATAAGCATCCGGCTGCGGCTTACCGCGAGCCACCTGTTCCGCAGTGATAAACACCTGCGGCTGCGGCAATTGCCCGGCACGATGGCGCGCATGGGCGATAGGCACGGTGCCTGATGTCACGATAGCCCAAGGAATACCGAGCGCGTTGAGGCGTTCGAGGAGTTGGCTTGCACCTGGCATCGCCTGCACGCCCTGCGTGTCAGACGCTTCGGTGCGCTCCAGTTCGTCAAACTCACGCTGAATCTCCACTTCGCTTTTACCCTGCAAAAAGTGGCGCAGCGAGGTGATCGCCTGTTTGCCATGGATAAAATCAAGCACCTCCTGGGGGTCGATATCATGGGCTACCGCCCAATTCACCCAGGCACGCTCCACGGCGGGTAATGAATCCACCAACGTACCATCCAAATCAAACAGGAAACCTTTACACTCCACAACCACCTCTTTGTTTTATTTCACCGGTTCAGGCATTGATGATTTGCGCAATCTCTACGGCGCTTAAATGATACTGACGCGGGCAGGACACCCACACAGCCAGCATGCGGTTGTATTTTTCCCACATTTTAGTCTGTGCGTTGAAGCCGTGGGTACCGGAATCAAAATGCGGGTAACGCCCTTCGACATGCACCATGAAACGCACAAAGCCGAGATAACGCGCTTCGGTCGCGGCATCAAAGCCCAAAAAGGCCAGGCGACGCTGATCCAGATCCTTGCGGTCTTTCAGGTTATCCCAGGAAACCTGCAAGGCGTGGTGCATTTCCATGATATTGATGATGGTGCGGCATACGTCTTCACTGAGTTCGCCAAATTCCCGATCCAACTCACGCATTTGCAGCCCATAGCCGCGCTCGACGATGGTTTGCAGCCGACGATAGCGTTCTGCATTGTCCGGATCCATCATCGTCATCATTTTGTATTGATTCGAAAGGATCAATCTCTGGGCATTGGTCATTTCCATCGTGCTCTCCTGAACCTCTATAGTACCGGCCTGACGCCGCTGACTCGTTTAACCTGATACCAGAATCGCATACCCAAAAGTGGGAAGATAGCGCTAGCCTCAGGTTTTTTGATTTAAAACAGAGGGGAAGGACAAAATAATACTATCTACCCGTAAAGATCACAGATCGTCTAAAAAGGTTTTATCCAGCTGTTTAAAAGCACGTTTCAGCACGTCGGCCAGCATCTGGTAAGTGGGTTTACCTTCAATCGGTGCCAGCGCCATCCCAGCCTCTTGCAGTTTAAAGCGAAGATCGTGAAACCATTCGGAAAGGGTTGGTGGTAACGGCGATACCGAGCGGCGACCCAGCCACCACAGCCCCTGTAACGGCAGGCTACAGGCAAACAGTGCGGTCGCCACCGCCGGACCCAACTGACCGCCCAGCGCAATCTGCCAGGTTAAGGTGAACACGGCCAACGGCGGCATAAAGCGAATACCGAACTGGGTAGCGCGCACTACGCGATTTTCAGGAAAAACAGGAGCCAGACGTTTATCCAGCGGCCAGGTTTTCATATAATGCTGCCCGTAATGGAGTACACGCCATCCCCCGCGTTTATCAGTTGGTTGAGATTTCATGGCGACTCCTTTGTTACCGTTTCAGTTATTACCATTTTCAATTGCATCATCAAAATAACAGATAAAAAATAAAATCCTAAAACAAGCCAGCAACTCTATTTGATAAACTTAAAATATATTTTGTGTTTGCCTGACGCTATCGGTATCCTACCTCGGCGTAGGTCGCCATCTATACTAAAGTAGTCATGTCACTGAACCCATGTGGTCATGCTGCATGCCAGAATAACGATCCTTTCACCATCGTGCTTGATGATGAATGCCGTTTTCAACTGTATTAACTACAGCATAGGCAAAAAACAGGGGACCATTGGTGCGGGCGCGACATTTATCGCCTTATTTTTCGCCACATGCTTTTCAGGGCCGATATGTCATCTTCGCACGCCATGCATCCAGTATGCTATGCGGATAGGCCATATCGGCGCTTTTTCATGGTCATGTCAGGGAAATCACACCGTGCCATGACGTTAGTCATAAATGTCAGCGGCTGTTTAGGCTACGCTACGCGCTGTTTGACATTTGTTCACCATGTATAACAAGTAGGTACTTCCATGTCGAGTAAGTTAGTACTGGTTCTTAACTGCGGTAGTTCATCCCTGAAGTTCGCTATCATCGATGCTGTTAACGGGGAAGAGTACCTGTCAGGTCTGGCCGAGTGTTTCCATCTTCCTGAAGCCCGTCTGAAATGGAAAATGGATGGTGCCAAGCAAGAAGCTGCGCTGGGCGCAGGCGCTGCACACAGCGAAGCGTTGAACTTCATCGTTAACACCATTCTGGCACAGAAACCGGAACTCTCCGCGCAACTGGTTGCTATCGGTCACCGTATCGTACACGGCGGCGAGAAATTCACCCAGTCTGCCGTGATCAACGACGACGTATTGCAAGGCATCAAAGATTCCGTGCCTTTCGCACCGTTGCACAACCCGGCTCACCTGATTGGCATCGACGAAGCGCTGAAATCCTTCCCGGCGCTGGCAGACAAAAACGTTGCCGTATTCGACACCGCATTCCACCAGACCATGCCGGAAGAATCCTACCTGTATGCCCTGCCGTACAAACTGTACTCAGAGCATCACGTTCGCCGCTATGGCGCACACGGCACCAGCCACTTCTTTGTGACCCAACAGGCCGCTGAAGCGCTGAACAAGCCGGTTGACGAAGTTAACCTGATCACCTGCCACCTGGGCAACGGCGGTTCCGTAACCGCAGTGCGTAACGGTAAGTGCGTCGATACCTCCATGGGTCTGACCCCGCTGGAAGGTTTGGTCATGGGTACCCGTAGCGGTGACATCGACCCAGCCATCATCTTCCATCTGCACGATTCTCTGGGCATGAGCGTTGAGGCTATCAACACGCTGCTGACCAAAGAATCTGGCCTGCTGGGCCTGACTGAAGTCACCAGCGACTGCCGCTATGTTGAAGACAACTACACCACCAAGGCGGATGCCAAACGTGCCATGGACGTTTACTGCCACCGTCTGGCTAAATACATCGGTGCCTACAGTGCGCTGATGGAAGGCCGTCTGGACGCCGTTATCTTCACCGGTGGTATCGGTGAAAACGCGGCCATGGTTCGTGAACTGACGCTGAACAAACTGGGCCTGCTGGGCTTTGAAGTTGACCACGAACGTAACCTGGCTGCTCGCTTCGGCAACGGCGGCAACATCAGCAAAGAGGGCTGCCGCCCTGCGCTGGTAATCCCGACCAACGAAGAGTTGGTTATCGCGCAAGACGCCCTGCGTCTTACCGCGTAAGACAAGTAATCCCACACCGTCAGCCAAGGCTGACGGTGTCGTTTCTGACCAAGCTGTTTTTGACTCAGCGAGCAACCGTAAAGAGGTTTAGCCGTGTCCCGTACAATCATGTTGATCCCCACTGGCACCAGCGTTGGTCTGACAAGCGTCAGCCTGGGTGTCATTCGTTCCATGGAACAAAAAGGCGTGCGCCTGAGCGTGTTCAAACCGATCGCGCAGCCGCGTTCTGGCGACAATACGCCGGACCAGACCACCACCATCATCCGCGCCAACTCAGCCATCACAGCGGCTGAACCGTTGAAAATGAGCCACGTTGAAGCGCTGCTCAGTTCCAACCAGCAAGACGTGCTGATGGAAGAGATCATCGCCAACTACCACGAAAACACCAAAGATGCAGAAGTGGTGTTGGTAGAAGGTCTGGTGCCGACGCGCAAACATCAGTTTGCCAACGCGCTGAACTATGAAATCGCCAAAACCCTGAATGCCGAAATCGTGTTTGTTATCGCACTGGGCAATGACTCTCCAGACCAGTTGAAAGAGCGCATCGAACTGGCTCGCAGCAGCTTTGGCGGCAGCAAGAACAAAAACATCACCGGCGTTATCATCAACAAGCTGAACGCTCCGGTGGATGAACAAGGTCGTACCCGTCCTGATTTGTCTGAAATCTTCGACGATTCCAGCAAAGCAGACGTGCCGAACGTCGATCCGAAACAACTGTTTGCCAACAGCCCGTTGCCGGTACTGGGCTGCGTGCCGTGGAGCTTCGATCTGATCGCCACTCGCGCTATCGACATGGCAAAACACCTGAATGCCCGCATCATCAACGAAGGCGAAATTCAGACCCGTCGTGTGAAAACTGTGACCTTCTGTGCGCGCAGCATTCCGCACATGTTGGAACATTTCCGTCCGGGTTCCCTGCTGGTAACCTCTGCGGATCGTCCTGACGTACTGGTCTCCGCGTGCCTGGCCGCCATGAACGGCGTTGAAATCGGGGCCGTGCTGCTGACAGGCGGTTATGAAATCGATGCCAGCATCGCCAAACTGTGCGAACGCGCCTTCCAGACTGGCCTGCCGGTATTTATGGTGAACACCAACACCTGGCAGACCTCGCTCAGCCTGCAAAGCTTCAGCCTGGAAGTGCCGGCTGACGACAGCGAACGCGTTGAGAAAGTCCAAGACTACGTGGCCCGCCACATCGACAGCCAGTGGATTGAATCCCTGAGCGCCGCGTCCGAGCGTTCTCGCCGTCTGTCTCCGCCGGCATTCCGCTATCAGTTGACCGAACTGGCACGCCAAGCGGGCAAACGCGTTGTGCTGCCGGAAGGCGACGAACCGCGTACCGTGAAAGCCGCTTCTATCTGTGCCGAACGTGGTATTGCACACTGCGTGCTGCTGGGTAACCCAGAAGAGATCCAACGCGTTGCTGCTGCACAGGGTGTTGAACTGGGCAAAGGCATCGAAATTGTCGATCCGGAAGTGGTTCGCGAACGCTATGTTCCGCGTCTGGTTGAGCTGCGTAAGAGCAAAGGCATGACCGAAGTGGTCGCGCGTGAGCAACTGGAAGACAACGTGGTGCTGGGCACCCTGATGTTGGAACAAGGTGAAGTTGACGGTCTGGTTTCCGGTGCCGTTCACACTACCGCTAACACCATCCGTCCGCCGTTGCAGTTGATCAAAACCTCTCCGGGCAGTTCACTGGTTTCTTCTGTGTTCTTTATGCTGCTGCCGGAACAAGTGTTTGTCTACGGTGACTGCGCTATCAACCCGGATCCGACCGCAGAACAACTGGCCGAGATTGCGATTCAGTCCGCCGATTCCGCCGCCGCGTTTGGTATCGAGCCGCGCGTTGCCATGATCTCCTACTCCACCGGTAACTCCGGTGCGGGCAGCGACGTGGAAAAAGTGCGTGAAGCAACCCGTCTGGCACAGGAAAAACGTCCAGATCTGGTGATCGACGGTCCGCTGCAATACGACGCCGCAGTCATGGCCGACGTAGCGAAATCCAAAGCGCCGAATTCACCGGTTGCGGGTCAAGCTACCGTGTTCATCTTCCCGGATCTGAACACCGGTAACACCACGTACAAAGCGGTACAACGTTCTGCTGACCTGATCTCCATCGGGCCGATGCTGCAAGGCATGCGCAAGCCGGTGAACGATCTGTCCCGTGGCGCGCTGGTAGACGATATCGTTTATACCGTTGCACTGACCGCTATTCAGGCTACCCAGCAGTAATCTCGGGTAACCCACTGAAGTAGTGTACTGCCACTTCAGTACCCATCCCCTCGCAGCGCAGGTTGCGTGGGGATTTTTTTACGTCAATCCCGCTCACAGCACATGACCAAACTGGACATCAGCCAGTGAAAACGCGTCCCCAGATAACCAACATAATATTTCCTTTTATTTGACCGATATATCCAGTGTAACCCGATGATTATTCGCTTGTCTGTTTTTCATGGCAACGTCTATTGACAGTGCACTCGCAGACAAATAATCTCAAAACAAACAGAAAAACAACACATTAGCGATTCGCTATTCACTTCGTAAGGAACGCACAGCATGAATCTGGTTCACTATCTCGGCAAGCAGACGCTGGGGGTTTTAGCCTGCTACCAGCAGGGAAAGGTGGT
>NZ_JAGFPF010000270.1:0-2017 GCF_025962695.1 Candidatus Symbiopectobacterium sp. NZEC135
CGCGTGGTAGTAATAGACCCTGATAACGCCCCGACGCTGGCGGGCATTCCCGCCCAATGGATGGTGACCACCAAAAGTCACCGCTTTGATTTTTATCTGGCGCTGTAGTGCGTACATAGGCAACTTACGGTAGTAGCAGCGCCACGAGCCAGACTATCCATAAAACACCAATGAGCCATAGGGTGCGTCGACATTGTGTCAACGCCCCCTGCTGACGCTCCACCAACGAAAGCGCCTGTAGCCTTTCACGTCGCCAGATGAAGCAAAGTATCGCACCAACCTGCGCGTTATTCTCTTGGTTGATTAACGTAAAATACTGCACGTCTAGCCAGAGTCGCCAACACCCCAACCACACCATCCCCGTCAGTAGTACGATGACGAAACAGACTGCACCGGGTGGTGTGGTAAAAATGGCCCACACCAGCGGCGGAACGGACAAAAGCAAGAAGAAACGCCAGCTGTTCAGCGTTTTTTCTACGAAGCGTGATTGCAGATCGCTCCTGTTTGTTATGCTGTTACTTGTTTCTTCCATCTCTCCAGCATCTCCATATGTTCGGGGGTAAACACCACCTGCGGACGCGCCTCACGTACCCGCATCACCGCGCCAGTGACAGACAACTCCGGATAACGCTGTAATAGCCACGCCGTAACCACCAGCGCGCTCCGAGAGAGCCCCAACGCACAGTGGACCAACACGCTGCCTTGCGTTAAGCGCAATTGCTCTAGTGCGTCCACGGCCACGCGCAGTGATGCCTCATCGGGATTGACCAAATCCAACATCGGCACACACTGATAAACCCCGCCCTGAAGTGCACGGGAACCGGGGAACTCACTGGTCAGATCCAGTACGGCGCGCTGTGCGGGCGGGCGACGCGGATATGTCCCCAAAAATATGCCATCGATAACTGCATTCATCGCTGGCAAACGTCGAGTATAAAGGCGCATAGAGAACAGCATTCCCGTCCGCCAGGGCAACAGCAACCACCAGGCCGCAGGAGATAGCCGCCCTTGGTGGTCTTTTTGCAATGCATCAACGCCAAGAAAGCCATAGGCCAGCGCCACAATCAGCAGCGCCAGCGTTGGCCACCATAGCCAGAGCGTCAGAAACGTTCCCGCCAGGCAAACTAACGCACCGTAAAAATAGCGCCCGGCAAGTTGCTGACGCTTACCGCTGGCACGTTGCCAGCGCCATCCGCCTTCATCAGGAATAAGCCAGTCGATCACCATGCCAAGCGCCAGACCTGTCAGCACATCAATAAAATGATGCTGCCAGGTGGTGAGCACTGAAATGGCAATCAGCAAAAACCACAAGGTATTCAATTTCTGCCAGATGCCTGTCAGGTGACGATGGAAATGCCGCCACAGCAGCCAGCACAGAATAATGTGTAACGATGGCGATTGGTTGTACGGTAAGTCGAACTGCTCAAGCTGGCCGAACAGCCACCCTGCCAGACCGGTGATCTCCGGCCGGGTAAAGGTAAACTGTAAGGGGAACAACAAAAAACCAATGCAGGCCGTGAGCGATGCCAACACGAGTCGACAGACCAGCCGTCGCTGCATTTTTAGCGATGTGCAGGCAAACAGTGACAGACCATAGAGCAGATCCAGGCTCCAGTACGGAACAATGGTCAGCGGTATAAAAGGAATGTGCCGCTCCCAGTCAAACACCAGACTACCGATATTTTCTCGTCCGGCCGTAAACTGATTGACCTGCCCATAGGTTAAGAAGAAGAATGGCGCGAGCAGAGTCAGCCACCCTAACCCCTGCCAGTAGAGTGAACGCTGACTCGTCATGATGCGCGGCGCACCGCCATGGAAACAGTGAAAATACCCCATTCATCAATCAACTGGGCGCATTTATCGAAACCCGCTTCCCGCACCAGCGCGTCCATTTCCCCCTGGGTACGGACACGCATCACCCACGCTTTACCATCCTTATGACTGGTCAGTGACCACGCGATAGTCTTAAGCTGTGGATGCCAAGGCTGCCCGGTATAGGTCAGAATACCTCCAGCCT
>NZ_JAGFPF010000271.1:0-2008 GCF_025962695.1 Candidatus Symbiopectobacterium sp. NZEC135
CGAATGGGCTGTTTTATCGCAAAAAGAACCTTGCATAAAAGCAATGAATGATATAAAAAACGAAATTGACCAATATCCAATAATCATCTATGCCTTAAAATATAACTTATTTCCAATAGGATCTGAGTTTTTAGCGAGTAAATACTTGCCCAAGATGGTTTCAAAATTAAAAGAACAGCAAGTGATTGTGTTAGCTCAAGTTCCAACGATTAGCGAAAATGAACGGTTAAAGTTTATGAATGCTTTTTTAAAAGGGAAACATTACCAATCTAATGAATTTTTAACTTATGGAGAGACAATTGCAAATAACTTAGTTAAAAGTGAGTTGAAAGGTAAAGCTATATTTTTCGATCCTTTATCATATTTAGATGAAAACGCTAAAAAAGAATGGCCTATATACCATGGATTAATGGCGTACTCATTTCATAGCCATTTAAATGAATATGTTACTCGAAAATGGTCTGAAGAGGTACTTCCAAAGCAAAAAGAATTTTGGGAGAGTGTTTTAAAAAAGATGAATAATAAAGCGGTAAATTAGGTTTAGTTAAAAGGCAAGGTAACCAGTTAGTATAACTGGTTTAATGAGACTATAATTTAAATTGTGTAATTGCCTGTTTTTGATGTGTTCACGCCAACAACGGAGACAGGCACATTATGGACGAAAAGAAGCTTAAGGCACTCGCTACCGAACTGGCCTAAGGCCTTAAAACAGAAGAAGATCTCTGGGCTGACACCACCAAGGTGACTGTGTTGGCGCGTCCGGTTGTAGAAGACTTCAATGTAATCGAAGATATCGGCGCTGGCCAGCGCGCGGGTTTTGTAGATCCGCTTACTGATGCGTTCTTTTTTCAGCGCACTGAAGAACGATTCTGCTACCGCATTACAATAAAGGAATCATTAATTCTTACGTTACTGAATTAAAAGATCTCCATAAGCCAGATCCCGTGGATAGCCAAAGAAAATATATTCCTTAAGAGCAGTGCCGATGACCCTGTCGCTGCTGCTTATCGTCCCTGATGTTTGCAAACCCAAGCGTCGCATCCCCTATCACCTTCGGTTCAGTATGGTCTCTGCCCCGGCGTGGCAACGCTTTCTGTTAGCTTCCTGCCGTGCGCACCAAATAAACAACGATCGATTATTCGAAATATTCACGCATCCGGATAGCATTACACTCATCAAATCTTTTGCTATGTTGCTGTAACCTGTGCGGATTTAGCGCTATGATAGAGGGTGATTATAATAGAATTTCAGCTATGGGCGGCAGAGATACTTAATTGATATCATTATATTTTTTAATCATAAGGAGTATCTTGAATGAAAAAAAAACACCTTCTTTATTTTATGTTTCCGCTGTTTTTTTCTGTGCAATTTAGTGCAGAATCCTGTACCAGCCTGGCCATTTTGGATACCAACAATAATTTATACCATGGCCGTACGCTTGAGCTAACGACAGACCTCCCTTCCTGGATAACCTATTATCCTGAAAACACGGTTTTTCAGAAGAAGACACCCGATGGAGAAAATGGGGTACGCTATCAGTCTCATTTCAAAATACTTGCGATTAGTACCAAGGTATATGACGATGGTGATATATATAACATTTTCCAAGGAATGAATAGCGGAGGGCTTTCATTCAGTGCCAACATGATAAATAGCGCTGAGCTTGATGATTTAAAGCCCAATGAATATAAAGATGCCATCCCAGTCACTGCGATAGGCGAATGGGCCTTATCTCAATTTTCTAGCGTCAGTGAAGTCAAAGCGTCGGTAGAAAAGACTAAATTTCGCTCGCCTGTGATTAAAGGATTTGGCAACATTAAAGCGCCATTTCATTATGCGTTTTATGATAAAAACGGCGGCAGTATCGTTATTGAAGCTGTTGATGGTAAATTAAAGGTCTATGAAAATCCAACTCGCGTAATGACCAATGGACCTGGTTTCCCTTGGCACTTGCAGAATCTGAATAACTATACGCAACTGACCAATGTTGATCGCTCTCACGCAACCC
>NZ_JAGFPF010000272.1:0-2006 GCF_025962695.1 Candidatus Symbiopectobacterium sp. NZEC135
GTGTGCATCTCTGCATAGCTATCGACCTCGTTGAAATAGGCGACGCGCATGGCGAGATAGGTATTGGCGACCAGCTTGATGGCCTCCGCTTCCGTTGCATCGGTGTAGAGCACCGGCGCCGTTTTCTTGATCGCACCTTGCAGCAGCAAGGCGGCAAAACGTTCTGCGCGCGGCGAGCGTTCCCCAATCACAATGCGTGAAGGGTAGAGATTGTCGTGCAGCGCTTTTCCCTCACGCAGAAATTCGGGGGAGAAAATAATGTTATCCGTGGCAAAGGTGCGTCGCAGTTGCTGGGTATATCCCACGGGAACCGTTGATTTTATGACAATAAGCGCACCGGGATTGATGGACAACACATCCTGCACCACGGATTCAATCGACTGGGTATCGAACGCATTGGTGATCGGATCGTAGTTGGTTGGCGTGGCAATAATCACGATATCCGCATCCTGATAGGCCAGCTGTTTGTCCGTTGTCGCCACCAGATTGAGCGGTTTTTCCTTGAGATAATGGTCAATATCTTTATCAACAATCGGCGACAGGTTCTGGTTCAACAGCGCCACCCGCTGTTCGACAACGTCGAGAGCCACCACCTGATTATGCTGGGCCAACAGCACGGCGTTCGACAACCCGACGTAACCGGTGCCCGCAATAGTACATTTCATCATGTTAAATCCACCTGAAAAATCCGGGGACAGTATAGAGAGCGTGGGTGCATGAATTTTAAACATTGCCCAAACGATGCGGTGCTCGTTGCCTCATTTCAGATTCGCCGGAAGCGGTTTTGCTAGCAATAAGGTAAATGGCGGATCCTTGCTATCAAAAAACGTTATCCGGTGTGATTTGTTCACTTTTTCGCTTATTGCTGAACCGCCTTGGTGCCTGTTTTTTTAACTCATTGTTTTTAAATGCAATGTTTTTAAATGCAATGTTTTTATTCTTCTGTCTTTCTCCGCTAAATATGTGATCGGCTCTTCAATGTGAAGATTGATATCTGTGTTTTACAGATTTAATGTTGACTTCAAATGTGTAATAGCGAACTATGGCCCGACTGATTTACAGATAAACCTAATGAGGAATGTCATGAAAGCACTCGCGCGTTTCGGTAAGGCATTTGGTGGGTACAAGATGATTGAGGTACCGGAGCCGGTTTGTGGTCCGGAGGATGTGGTTATCGAGATCAAAGCGGCCGCCATTTGTGGCGCTGATATGAAGCACTACAAGGTTGATAGCGGATCTGATGAATTTAACTCGGTACGCGGTCACGAATTTGCCGGTCAGATCGTGGCGGTGGGCCAGCAGGTAAAAGGGTGGAAGGTTGGACAACGCGTTGTGTCGGACAACAGCGGCCATGTCTGTGGTGTTTGCCCGGCCTGTGAACAAGGCGATTTTCTGTGTTGTACAGAAAAAGTGAACCTGGGGTTGGATAACAATAAATGGGGTGGCGGGTTTTCAAAATACTGCCTTGTGCCCGGCGAAATTCTCAGAATCCATCGCCATGCCCTGTGGGAAATCCCGGAAGGCGTGGATTACGAAGAAGCTGCGGTACTCGATCCCATCTGTAATGCCTATAAAGCGATTGCTCAGCAATCTAAATTCCTTCCTGGTCAGGATGTTGTGGTTTTTGGTACCGGGCCGCTCGGGCTGTTTGCCGTCCAGATGGCGCGCATTATGGGCGCGGTCAATATCGTGATGGTTGGGTTGGAAGAGGACGTAAGCGTGCGTTTTGGCGTGGCAAAAGCGCTGGGGGCAACGGCAACCGTCAATGCATCCACCGAAGACGTGGTCGCGCGTTGCCACGAAATTTGTGGAAAAGACAATCTGGGCCTGGTGATTGAATGTTCCGGTGCCAATATTGCCTTGAAACAATCGATTGAGATGCTGCGCCCGAATGGTGAAGTGGTGCGCGTTGGTATGGGATTCAAACCGCTGGATTTCTCCATTAACGACATTACTGCATGGAATAAAAGCATTATTGGTCATATGGCCTATGACTCGACCTCATG
>NZ_JAGFPF010000273.1:0-1999 GCF_025962695.1 Candidatus Symbiopectobacterium sp. NZEC135
TCGGAGAAGATTACCAACGCGCCAACCAGCTGATTATGGGCATTATGGATCTGACTGGTGGTCACACTCAGTTCTATCGTGCGATCCCGGGCGGGAAAGCTCACCTCCAGCGCGACGTGCTCGGTGCCTTTTTGCAGCGTATCCAGCACCGGGCTGTCAAAATGTGTGTTGGAGAATATTTTGGCATACGGCTGGCCCAGTAACTCATCCTGCCGATAGCCGGTTATCTCCTGAGCGGCAGGGTTGATCGTAGTGACATTGCCGTGTTTATCCACGGCGATCACGCCGTCGGCGGCACTTTCGATAATCAGATCGTTGAGGGTTTTGGTTTCGCGCAATGCCTGCGCCAACGCGTTGACGCTGTGTGAAATTTTCCCCAAGTCTCCCGATAGGGGCGGCAACCGGGTATTGAGATTCTGCGCCAGATCTTCCAGTCCGTGAGCAATCACGTCAATGCTGGTACTGAAACGGCGAGAGAGCAGAATAATCAGGCACAGGCTCACCAGCAAACCCAGTACCAGCACCGAGACAATATTGATATCCATGCGCCGAGCCTGCTGGCTGATATCTTCAGATAATTCATTGGCCCAGATATAACCAATCACGTTGCCATCGCGGGCGATCGGCTGCATGGAATTCATGATGTTGCCGCGCACCTGCTTGCCGGAATAGACCTTGGGCTGATTACTGGACATGACTTCTCTGCCGGGGTGGTCGGCGTTGATCGTGACACCGACGTTGGACTGAAACTGTGCCGAAGGGGCATAGGTGATGATGGCGTCCAGCGCACGGTGGTAATAGCCTGCGCCGACGCCGTTAAAAGCGCGCGTGATCCTCTCGGTGATCGGGGCTAACTCCTGATTGAGCGCTTGAATACGCTCAGCGTGGGGGAGGGTGGCAAAATGCGTGAACCTGTCCCCCAGCGCTTCATCCAGCAGATGGGTAATGGCAGAGAGTTTTTTCTCTTTCTCTTGCAGCAGTGCCGCCCGGCCTTCGGTCTCGACGACATAACCGATGGTGAGGGTGGGGATCGTGACCATGAACACCGCAATCATAATGAGCTGGTTGCGTAGACGGCGTGGGTACATCCAACTGAGGCCTTTACGTAACCCACTGAAACGGGTGCTCATCGATCCTTTCCTCTCAGCTAAAAGAGGAATTATCCGGGCAATGGCGTTGGGTTTCTCGGAGGCGCTTCAAACTCCGCGCAGATACTGAGCAGGATAATGATACGTGCAGTGCGGTAATTTAGCTTCGAGGGCGAAGAATGGAAAACGATGGACTGCGTGAGGAGCCCGGCGGGTTATCAGGCGACGGCAACGGATTTTTTGGTTGCCGGTTTGGTTTGTGGTGCATGAGCAGCGAGCGCTTCAGGCGCGAAATCATCCACATTGATAGCGCGCAATCGGCTCGCTTCAGCTCGGATCAAGATCTGCGCTTCTTCCGCAGTGATATCGCCTTCTGCCAATGCCTGCTCCGCCAACTGATCGAGCCGCATAAATGGCAGGGATTTACCCAACGCTTTTGACAACCGCTGGTGGATCGGTTCGGCGGCCATCACATCCAGCAACGACTGTTCCAGCAGACCCACCGGGTTGTGTTCGCTGGCCGTCAGGTATTGACCGCGTCCTAACCGGCTGCGCGTGGCGCCTGGCGTTTGCAGCAGCTTGGCGACTTGATGATCCAGACGATCGCTCGGTGCCGGACTGACCTGGCCCAGCGGGAATAGCGCGATGCGCATCGTTGCTGCCACCGCACGGTTCGGGAAGTTACGCAGCAGATCGTGCAAGGCCACTTCGGCCTGATGCAGGCTATCTTGCACGCCCCAGTGTACCAGCGGCAGATCGGCCTGCTGGCGGCCTTCGTCGTCAAAGCGCTTCAGCGTCGCCGAGGCGAGATAAAGTTGGCTCAGCACATCGCCCAGTCGAGCGGAGATACGTTCCCGACGTTTTAAATCGCCGCCCAGCACCGCCATCGACACATCCGCCAGCAGAGCCAG
>NZ_JAGFPF010000274.1:0-1998 GCF_025962695.1 Candidatus Symbiopectobacterium sp. NZEC135
CAATGAGTTCCTCAAACAATATCTTCGGGGGCCGAGGGGGAAATGGCGGAAACGCATTTGCTCAAGGCGGTGCCGGGTTAGCTGGTGAGGGTGGTTCCGCGATTCGCGCACAAGACGTTACTCTCAATATCGGAAATCATGCTATTACCGGTGGTAATGGTGGCAATGGCGGTAATGGCGGCACGCCCAGCTTTAACCGGGGAAGGTATGGCGCGAATGGTGGCGCAGGCATTAACGCCGAGAGCGCCACCATTACTAATAGTGGAACGATCACTGGCGGTAATGCAGGTGGGGCTGGCAGTTTACCCACAAGCACCCTTCCTGTCGGAGGATTCGGCATTACCGGAAAGAATATCAACATTATTAATAATAACAACATTCAAGGTGGCTTTAATACAGATGGTTTAACCCGGGCAAATTCAGTTTATTTCACCGAAGGCAGCAATAGACTGGAATTGCAATATAATTGGTTTTTTAATGGCAATATCTCTGCTAATTCAGGCACCACTAACACATTCTTATTAGGGGGCACGACCAGCGACCTGGCGACCAACACCGCGGGGGTCCAACGATCGACCATCTTTGATGTCTCGCAATTCGGCAACAAATTCCAAAACTTCTCCAGTTTTTACAAAACCGGCTCAAGTACCTGGAGACTAATAAACACCACAACGGCCAATACGCCATGGACGCTGGCGGCAGGCATTTTGCAAATTGCCGCAGATGGCGCACTGGGTAGCACGGCAGGCACCCTGACACTTGATGGCGGTACGCTGCAATTCACCAGTAACGCCACCTTGTCGGCAGCAAGAACGGTGAACATCACTGACGCAGACAGTGTTTTTGATACCCAGAATAACGCAGTTACCATCAACAGCACCATCACGGGAAACTCCCTGACCAAAAATGGCAGCGGCGTACTAACGCTTACCGGTGCCAATACCTATAATGGCACCGCCATCAATCAAGGTACCTTGGAGGTAGGCGGCAATGCAGGTTCAATCAGCGGTAATACGTCTGTTGCCAATAATGCATTACTTTCTTTCAACCGTTCCGGCACGCTGACCTACAGTGGCTTGATTTCTGGCGATGGCGCGCTTCGCAACACAGGCACAGGCACCGTCATACTGACGGGAAATAGCACTTATACTGGCGGTACCACGCTCTCTGGCGGCACGTTGCAATTAGGTAATGGCACAACATCAGGTTCCATCACCGGCAACATCATCAATAACGCAACGCTAGCCTTTAATCGCAGCAATGCGATTAACTACAGCGATATTATTTCCGGTAGCGGTGCAATCAGTCAAAACGGTAGTGGCACGACGACGCTGAGTGGCAACAATAGCTATAGCGGCAACACTTCTGTGAGTAATGGCAGCCTGTATATCAACGGTAACCAGACCAGCGCCACCGGAACAACCACAGTCAGTAATGGCGCAACGCTGGGGGGCAATGGCATTATTGGCGGCTCTGTCACCGTGGCGAATGGCGGTATCTTATCACCCGGTGCGGCCTCTGGAAGTGTTGGAACCCTGACAATTAACGGGAATCTCAATCTTAACAACACCTCGGTACTCAACTACACCTTGGGTGAAGCAGGCGTCATCAACGGCAGCAACAATGATTTGACCGTGGTTAACGGCAATCTCACGCTGGATGGTCTACTTAACGTCACTGAAACCGTTCCCGGTGCATTTACCCCTGGTCTTTATCGCCTTATCAATTACAGCGGCACATTAACCAATAACCAACTGAATCTTGGAACTCTCCCTGAGACGAGTGGCATGTTTATTCAGACATCCGTTGCCAATCAAGTCAATTTGATCAACAGCGCAGGACTCACACTGAATTTTTGGGACGGTGGCGCACTGGCCAATAAAAACGACGGCGTTGTTAATGGAGGAAATGGTATCTGGCAGGCTTCTACGCCCGGCAGTAACGATAACTGGACCCTCGATACGGGCACGATTAACACCCACTGGAGCAACGCTGCGT
>NZ_JAGFPF010000275.1:0-1993 GCF_025962695.1 Candidatus Symbiopectobacterium sp. NZEC135
CCGACCTGGTTCAAACCGAAAGACGAAAAGCAGGTGGCAACCAGTGCATTCTTTGCTGGCGCAATAGCCGTGTTTGACAAGCAATGGCACGGTCCGGCGAATGCCTATATCGAGCGTGATCGGCTGTATGCCCAGGGTGAAGCATTCATGGCGCAGATCCGCAAAGAGGCCGCGAAACTGGCACCACAGCAGCAGCCCACCATTCCAGAAACAACCAATACGGTGTGGCCCGCAGAGGTTAATTTTCTGTTCGATCAGGTGCCAACAGCCGCAGTGCTTTCAGCCCATTTGCAGCACAAGCTGCGCAGCCACATCAACCGCCTGAAACTTGAAGGCATCCCTGACAACACCATCATCACGACCGCAGAAGCACTTACCGCAGCAATGGGAGCAGCAGCATGAAGGAAATTATCGTTGATAACTTTGCTGGTGGTGGCGGTGCTTCCACTGGAATTGAAATGGCAATTGGCCGCAGTGTCGATATTGCGATTAACCATGACCCGAACGCGATCGCCATGCACACCACGAATCACCCAGATACGCTGCACTACTGCGAATCAGTGTTTGATATTGATCCGGTTGCTGCGACCGCTGGCCGTCCTGTTGGACTGGCATGGTTTAGTCCTGATTGCCGCCATTTTTCGAAAGCCAAAGGCAGTAAGCCAGTTAAAAAAGAGATTCGCGGTCTGGCTTGGGTTGTCCTGCGCTGGGCTCTGCAAACACGTTTTCGCGTTGGCATGCTGGAGAACGTGGAAGAGTTTAAAACCTGGGGGCCATTGAACACCGCAGAAGATGGGACACAACACCCCGATCCGGCGCGTGCCGGTGAAACATTTGAGGCATTCGTGGGGATGCTGACCACGGGTATCGCAATAAATCACCCCGCTTTGATTGAGTGCTGCGAGGTGCTGGGCATTGATGTTGACGGGGAAGATGCGAAAAGCTTATCCGCTGGCTTGGGTTATACCGTTGAATATCGTGAATTGCGGGCCTGTGATTATGGCGCTCCGACCATCCGCAAACGCTTTTTCATGGTGATGCGTCGTGACGGTAAGCCGGTCACATGGCCGGAGGCTACGCACGGGGATCCAAAATCACCAGCAGTTCAGGCTGGCAAGCTGAAACCGTGGCGCACAGCTGCCGAATGCATCGACTGGTCAATCCCATGCCCGAGCATCTTTGAACGTTCCCGTCCATTGGCCGAGAACACCTTGAAACGCATTGCGCGCGGCATTCAGCGGTTCGTGCTGGATAACCCGACGCCATTCATCGTGAAGTGCAACCACACAAGCACAAAGACCAAATACGATTGTTTCCGTGGTCAGTCACTGACAGAGCCGTTGCAGACCATCACCAAGACGCACGGTTATGCGCTTGTCAGCCCACATCTGACAAAATTCCGTACCGGTGCAACGGGGCAGGAGGTTACCGAACCAATGCCGACGGTTACCGCTGGTTCGTCGGTGCGACCTGGTGGTAATGGGCATGCGCTCGGCATGGTAGAGGCAACATTGGCGCCGTTCGTCGCTGGTGCTGGTGGCCCAAAATATTCAGCCAAACCTCGCAGCGTCGAGCAACCTATGCATACGCTGGTCAATACGAACCATGCATGCGTTGTTGCACCAGTTATCGCGCGTATCGGTCAAACCGGTTTTGGTGGAGGAAAGTCTCAACTGGTATCCGCGTTCCTGGCTAAACACTTTGGCGGAAATTATTCCGGCGCCGGTGTGGCGATGGATGAGCCAGCCCATACGGTCACGACAACCGATCACCACGCGCTCGTAACATCAAACCTCATCAAGATGCGCGGTACGAATACGGGACAGCCAACAGACACGCCGCTGCAAACCGTTACGGCCGGTGGCAATCATTTTGGCGAGGTCAGGGCGTTCTTGCTGAAATATTATGGCAACGAGAAAGAGGGGCTGAATATTGAGGATCCTCTGCACACGGTTACCAGCCGTGATCGGTTTGGCCTGGTCACGGTTGAGGG
>NZ_JAGFPF010000276.1:0-1989 GCF_025962695.1 Candidatus Symbiopectobacterium sp. NZEC135
TCAGTTATCATTTGGTTTATGGAATTATTTATCGTGACTAAACGTTGGTTTATTACCGGAACAGACACTGAAGTGGGTAAAACTATCGCTAGCGGTGCATTACTACAGGCTGCTGCGCGGGCGGGATATCGTTGTGCGGGCTATAAGCCGGTAGCGTCCGGGGCGGAGATGACCCCGCAGGGCATACGTAATGAAGATGCTTGCCATCTGCAAGCGTGCAGCAGCGTGTCGCTCACTTACGATGAGGTCAATCCGTTGGTGTTTATTGAGCCGACCTCGCCGCATATCGTGAGCCGGGTTGAGCAGAGGCCTATTGATTTTGAGGTGATGTCGCGCGGTCTGGTCGCACTGACAGAAAAGGCCGATTGGGTGCTGGTGGAAGGTGCGGGGGGCTGGTTTACACCGCTGACTGAGCAGAAAACGTATGCCGACTGGGTACAACACGAGCAACTGCCAGTGATTCTGGTGGTGGGAATTAAGCTGGGATGCATCAATCATGCCTTACTGACGGCTCAGGTCGTTACGCAGGCAGGATTAACGCTGGCGGGGTGGATAGCTAACGACATTCAACCGACCGGACGCTGGCATCAAGACTATCTGGAGACGCTACAACGCCATCTTTCTGCGCCGCTGCTCGGCGAAATTCCCCACGTCGATGCGCCCTACACGCAGGATTTGGGTACGTATCTGGATATTGAATTGCTACGCGTTTGACCCGTTATTGCCTGAAACAAAAAATACGGCATTAACCTCCTTACTGATAGGTAACTGTCTGACAATAATGTGCACTTATTCGTTAAGTGTTTCTTATCAGATAAGGGAGTTATGATGACGAGCATTAATACAGTATACCATATTGCTGTTTGCGCAGCGGGTGTTGAAAATCAGGATGAGATAAATAAGGCTATATCCCCTAAGGGATTGTTGGAATATATTGTTAATTTCTTTACCTTTGGTGGCGTGCGGAAAAAAAATGAAGAGCTGTATCGACAGATTAACCATGATATTCTGCTGTCGATAAATTCCTCAAAAACATTGTATGATCTTACAAAAACAGGGATTATTACTTTGGATAACATCCAAGGTAATCAAGTCACCTTTACCTTGCCGGGTAATAATAATGAAAACGGTATGGTTCTGGTAACCGTCAGCAATGGCAAGCATGAGGAGAAAGGCGAGATTCCGGGCGATAAATTTAAATCTTCACTAACAACAACGATGATGAAGCCGGGGGGGAACGCGTTAAGTACCATTGAGGAAGACGATGAAGATGAAACGGGCTTTTCATTCGATGGGCATTATATCGATGATACTTTTGATGACTATATTCGCATCTGTAATACACAATATGGCTCTGTCGATAGTGCTATAGATGAAGCACTAAACGTGCTCGATGTTGACGATGTGAACAGTATCATACAGGAAGGTGGGATTTTTTCAGTATCAAGTAAGGATACACCTGCTCAGCCATCCTAAAAGTCATTTTCCCATTAAAAATCGCATTTAAGGGCGTGAATAAAAGCATCTCATGAGATAATTATTGGAATATGAGATGCATCTGTATTTATTTCACATCAGTATCAATTCACGTTGCCGATGACCCATACTATTAGGCAACGTGAAGTCATCTCTCCCAGCGCTGAAGCGCCAATTTGGTGAGGATGATAGTGCTTGTCACTCAGGTCTTGGGCCGCGTTCAGCACCCTCATGAACTACGTGTTCACGTCGGTGTCGCTGCACACCTGTCACACTGTCCTCGATTGACGCGTCCATGCCACTACTCGCCAGTTTGTGCGCCAAGACGATTTTTTGTGCAAAACGTCTAAAACTCATGCATAAGTGAAATCTTTGCACAAACGCTAAAAAAATCCTGATTTCCCTTAGCCTCATAACAATAAGCTATTTCACTAGAGCAGCAGGCATGCGGGCTTGTGGGAGTTATCCACTACTTCTGTGGATAACCATGTGCATTAGGTTTAGAAAAACGGT
>NZ_JAGFPF010000277.1:0-1980 GCF_025962695.1 Candidatus Symbiopectobacterium sp. NZEC135
TCTCTGCTGATTTCGCTCAGTGCCGGTATTATCGTCACCCGCGTACCGGGTGAGAAACGGCAAAATCTGGGGCGTGAGCTGAGCGCGCAATTAGGGAAACAGCCTCAGGCGCTGATCCTCGCAGCGGTGGTGATGTTACTGTTTGCCGTCATTCCCGGCTTCCCGTTTATCTACTTTTTCATTATGGCGGTGCTTACCGCATTGCCCTGTGCGCTGCTGTGGTATCGCGCCCGGCATCCGCAGTCGGTATCCGCGCCGCAGGGCAGCGCAGATGACGATCTGATGGTGCCGGGCGCACAGCCTCTGACGCTGCGTCTTGCACCGAGCCTGCATTCAGAGTCTCTTTCACTGGAGATTGATGCCCTGCGCAAAACCCTGTTTGACACCGTGGGTGTCCCCCTGCCGGATGTCTCCATCATCGTTGATGCTTCAATGACGGAGAACAGTATGGCGGTGCTGGTCTATCAGGAGTCCGTGTTCTCGCTGACGCTCCCCCTGGCAGCATCCTGCATGATGTTCACCGCATTGGATGCGTCCGCTGCTACGCCAGAGGCTCAGGTGTTGCCGCAGGGAATGGGGCGGATCGCATGGCTGTCTGCGGCTGAGGGACAACGTGTGCAACAGGCGGGGCAAACGGTGTATACCGGTGACCAGTGCCTTGTTGCGTTGTTGCACAAGGTGTTGGTGAACCATATGGCAGAGTTTATCGGGGTGCAAGAAGCGCGCTACCTGATGGATGCGATGGAGAAACGCTATGCCGAGTTGGTGAAAGAGCTACAGCGGCAGATGCCCATCAACAAAATTGCCGAGGTGCTCCAGCGATTGGTTTCGGAGCGTGTCTCTATCCGTGATTTGCGTCTGGTGTTCGGCACGCTGATTGAGTGGGCACCGCGGGAAAAAGATGTCCAGATGCTAACGGAATATGTTCGCATCGCGTTGCGACGCCATATTTTACATCGCCTGATGCCAGAAGGAACGCCGCTACGCGTGCTGCGCATTGGGGAGGAGATGGAGAATGTGATTCGTGAGTCTATTCGGCAGACAGCAATGGGCACCTATACCGCGTTGAGCCATGCACAGTGTGCCGAGATATTGCAGTTGATTGCCGAGGCACAAACGGCCCACGGTGAGTTTGTGATTGTCACCTCGGTGGATGTGCGTCGTTTCCTGCGTAAGGTCATAGAGCAACAACATGCCGACATTGCGGTGCTGTCGTGGCAGGAAGTGGGTGAGCACTGCCTTATCCAGGTGGTGCACAGTATTGACCTGGACCCCGAGCACTTACTCGATGATGAAGACTGAGTTTTCCTCTCTGGTGGATGCGGTGAGCCAACGGCTGGCATTGTGCGGTAAGCCGCCGGATGGCATCGACATGACGGGACAGGTGCTGCACATCAGCGCCACCTTGTTGAAAGTGCGGTTGCCCGGTGTGTTTATGGGTGAACTTTGCCAGATTTTACCCGGCGGCACCTTGGCCGAGGTGGTTGCGGTAGACGGCGATGATGCGCTGTTATCTCCCTTCGCCAGCACGGTTGGTCTGTTTTGCGGCCAGAAGGTGCGGCCGCTCAGACGACGCCAGCAGGTTCCGGTCGGCGATGCGTTGCTGGGCCGGGTCGTTGATGGCCTTGGGCTGATGCTGGATGGCAATGAGACGTGGCCGGGGCCGTGGCGCGATTTTGACGCACCACCTCCGGCGGCGCTGGTCCGTGGGATTATCGAACGCCCGGTGCTAACCGGCGTGCGGGCGATAGACAGCTTACTCACCTGCGGTGAGGGGCAACGTATAGGGATTTTCGCGGCGGCGGGCGTGGGGAAAAGCACCTTGCTTTCCATGCTGTGCCACGGCGCAGACTGCGAGGTGATCGTTCTGGCGCTTATTGGCGAGCGTGGCCGCGAGGTGCGGGAATTTTTAGAGCATTCGCTCGACGAGGAGACACGACGTCGCTGTGTCGTCGTCGTCGCCACCTCAGACAGGCCGCC
>NZ_JAGFPF010000278.1:0-1979 GCF_025962695.1 Candidatus Symbiopectobacterium sp. NZEC135
ATGGACCCCGGTAAACCGGCCACTACAATCAGCATGGCATTGCGAAAAACATGGCCATACAACACTTGCCGGTTGTTGGCACCTTTAGCGCGTGCGGTCAGCACATATTGACGATGAATTTCATCCAGAAAGCTGTTTTTGGTCAGCAGCGTCAGTGCAGCAAAACTGCCCACCGTATTCGCCAGCACCGGCAGTGCAATATGATGAAAATAGTCGGCAATTCTACCCCAGGTGGACAGCGATTCGGCATTTCCCGACGTCAACCCGCGTAATGGGAACCAGTGGAAGTATTGTCCACCGGCAAAAAAAGTGATCAACAGTGAGGCGAACAGAAAACCGGGTACCGCATAACCGATAATAATGATGCTGGATGTCAGGCTATCGAAGCGCGAACCGTGCTTGACTGCCTTGGCAATGCCGAGTGGAATGGACACCAGATACATCAATAGCATGGTCCATAACCCGAGAGAGACCGTGACCGGAAGCCGCTCCTGAATCAAGGTTGCCACGCTGACACCACGAAAAAAACTGTCGCCGAAATCGAATTGAAGGTAATCGCCAACCATTTTGGCAAAGCGTTGCCACCAGGGTTTGTCAAAGCCAAACTGGTGGTTGAGCTGATTGATAAAAACCTGATCCAGCCCCTCACTGTGTGCGGTGTCGGATTGGGAGACCCCATCATTATTGCCACCGAAGAGACTGCGTTCGGCACCCAATGTGTTCATGCGCGCCAGCATTTGCTCCACCGGCCCGCCCGGTGCAGATTGAATGATGGCAAAATTGAGCAACAAGATGCCGAGCAGGGTGGGCACCATCAGCAACAAGCGGCGAACCAGATAGTGCATCATCAGCGTGCCCCCCGAGCACCCGGCGTGAGCCACCAGGATTCTATGTCAACACCGTAGCGGGGTTGGCGCTCCGGTCGGTTAAGCCGCCGTGACAGCGCCATGTTATAGCCCGCCGCGTGGTATAACGGCACCACATAGGCATTGAAACGCAACAGCCGATCCAACGCGCGGGTAGCCGCCAACAGTTCCTCCCGCGTCTCGGCTCTGATCAAGGCGTCAACCAGCGCATCAATCGCGGGGTTTTTGATGCCTGGCGTATTGTTACTTTCCGGCACATCGGCATAGTCACTGGTCCAGTAATAGCGTTGCTCATTGCCCGGACTGTTGGATTGACCAAAAACGTCATGGATCATATCGAAACGGTGTTGCTGAAGCCGGATTTGGTACTGGGCGGGATCGATAACGCTGATCCGGGCCTGAATACCGAGTCGGGCCAGATTCTGCACGTAGGGCAATGCAAGGCGCTGTAACCCACTGTCGGAGAGCAACAGTTCAAACGTGAAGGCGTTGCCACTGGCATCCACTAACCGTTGCTGTTTGGTGTGGTAGCTCGCCCGTTGGAGCAGGGGGAATGGGTTTCTCCAAACCCCGTAAAGGTGTAATGCCGCGTCATCGGGCAGCGCGGTATCAATTACCGCTGACGGAATTTTTGTGCCCAAGGTGCGTAGCAGCGCCAGTTCATTGCCCCGAGGGCTGCCCGTGGCTCCCATGTCCGAGTCCTCAAAAAAACTCTGTGTCCGCCGGTAAAGTTGGTAGAAAAACAGGCGGTTGACGGTATCGAAATCGAAAGCCAGCGCCAACGCTTCTCGAACCCGTTTATCCTGAAACATCGGATTGCGCAGGTTCATTACCCACGCTTGCATCGGGGCGGGAGATCCCCGCTTCACGGTGATTTTCTGAATATCGCCCCGTGCCACTGCCGGGCCGCGATAGTCGTTCATCCAGCGTGATGATGAGGTTTCCAGCCGGTAATCCACCTGACCCGCAAGAAATGCCTCCAGTGCGACGCTATCGTCACGGTAGTAGTCGTAGATGATGCGGTCAGGGTTGTAACGCCCCCGATTGACGGGCCGATCGCGGCCCCAATATTCCGGGTTACGCTGGTATTCAATCTGTGACCCCGGAGAGACT
>NZ_JAGFPF010000279.1:0-1972 GCF_025962695.1 Candidatus Symbiopectobacterium sp. NZEC135
CTTTTATGAAGTTTCAGGACATGAAAAGCGATCAGGAAAACATCATGGCGAATACCGTCGGTGCTCAAATGAAACAAACGGGAGAAGCGGTTAATCGTTACATCAGTATTCGTTTTGATAAGCTTTCAACCCTGTCTTCCAGTAGCAGCCAGACCAGCGATCCGGGACCAAGAACCTGTTCGGCTAATGGCTGTGAAATTACCTATCAGACGTTGGTAAACGAGGGCCTATTGCCTGCCAGCTATACCGGAATAAATGCGCAAAAATCCGCTTATAAAATCCTGTTAAAACGCGCTGGAACCACACCTAACTTCGTTATCAATGGACTGATAGTAACAACGGTGCCTTGGTCAGAGGGAAATCGTGTTCGTTATGACTTGTTAGGCCGTGCTATGCAAGCGGCAGGTATAGATAGTGGTATGACGCAATCCGCAACGGTGGCATCGGGTATGAGTGGTCAATGGACCGAGAACGCAAGCAATTACACCGGGATTAATGCTGCGGGGTTGTTGGCCTACCGTGTAGGATATGATTCCTCCATGTATTCGGTTTACCTCCGTCGTGATGGGACACTGCCAATGACAGGAGATCTGAATATGGGAGGTAAGAACATCAACAATACGAATATGGTTTATGCGCAGAAAGTGAGTTCTACCGATCTCCATGTCAAAAACAGCGCTGTATTTGATGGTGTTATCAATTCCGTTAACGTGATTAACAGCGATACCATCAGATCTAAAGAGTTTGTCGCCAATACCAAGAACACCCGAATGTCCATTGGCGGCGGTAGCTCCTCAACTGACGCCAACGCGCTGTCAGTCAGGTTAGAAGGCGGTAATGCTGACGGGTATATGCTCTTGATGGATGTTAACCCTTTTATCAATGATTCCGTAAAGCTTGATGTTGTTGGCAGCCAAAAGATCCGTGGAGACCTAAAAATTACTGCATCAGGTAATGGCAAAGCGTCAGGAGGTATCTCCGCGTCAGGAAACATAGCAGGAAGGTATATACAACCCACATCAACAGCGATTACTGGTGAAACATGCGCACCTAACGGACTTATCAGCAAAACTGCTAATGGCTCACCTGTGTGGTGTATTGATGGGGTATGGAAGGGGAATGAAGGGAACACGATAGTGTCATCAGGCTCTATTGGTAATAATACAGCGTTTACTTGTAGAAGCGGTGCTTCCGGTAAAATATTGGTCCATGCATATGCTAATTGGCTTGTAGGTTGGGGGGTATATTGGATGAATGCATCCCTTTATGCCAATGGTCTACTTGTTGAATCTGATAAAACCGCTGCCTTTGAATATGATCATGGCAGGGCATCAGGTTCAAGTGTGACGCTGTTCCACACCTTAGAGACGCAATCGGGCAGTGATTATACCTTTTCAGTTGTGGCTACAAGCGATAACCTTGTTAAGGTGAGTTATTCTTGTGTGGGTGTGTAAATTGACATTTTTAATGTTTGAACATCGTTATATCTAAATGGCTTATTAAGGTAATCCATTCATCACGAAAATAACCAACAATATCCTTTGCGTGTTGATTAAATTTCTCGATGCCTTATCTCTGTATTTATCAATAACAAATATGGAGATAATCAATGAAAATAAATAACGTAAACCAGAAATTCCAGCAAGGGTTCTCTTTGTTAGAACTGCTTCTTGTGCTTGGCACCATTGCTGCTTTAATTGTTGGCGCATTTATCGTGTATCCGAAGGCTCAGGCGGCACAACGCGCAGAAGCTGAATCAAAAAACATTGCGACTGTTCAAGCAGGGATAAAATCACTCTATGCCGCTTCTGCTACCTATACGGGGTTAACCAATAGTGCCGCAAACAAAGCCGGGGCATTCCCAGCCAATATGATCAAAATTGCCGGGGCAGGGACTAATATAGTCAATACGTGGAAGGGATATGTTACGCTTGCTCCTGCTGCCTCTGGCCCATCGGGAATTTCCAGAAGT
>NZ_JAGFPF010000027.1:0-57155 GCF_025962695.1 Candidatus Symbiopectobacterium sp. NZEC135
GATGTTCTGCCA
Source organism: Candidatus Symbiopectobacterium sp. NZEC135 (assembly GCF_025962695.1). Lineage (NCBI taxonomy): Bacteria > Pseudomonadati > Pseudomonadota > Gammaproteobacteria > Enterobacterales > Enterobacteriaceae > Symbiopectobacterium > Candidatus Symbiopectobacterium sp. NZEC135. The sequence continues at coordinate 13 of NZ_JAGFPF010000027.1, forward strand.
ATGTCCAATACCGTCGGTTATTTGCGCCCTTTTCTGCTGGATAAGCAAAAAGCATTGGTCTGTGGAGGATAATGCCCCTGCTGTCAGTGACAGTCATAAGTTCACTCAGCGTGGGGAAGCGTATTTGCTATCCCCAACGATGCCAAAACTAGAAAATTGAATTTTGAAAGAAATTAAGGAGGTTATGTCATTCATTACGGGCTCATTTCTCACATCGCATAAGGATGCGCCATGTTTAGTCCTATCCCATCTCCGCCAACCTCTCTGTCCCTGAAAACAGAGCAATATAATCCCCGCGATAACCAATATGCCGATAACGAACCGAGTTCCTCTCGCAAAAACATCACGGAAAATCTTAGTCGTGTTGCAAACAATGCGGAAACATACACACAGCATCAAGAAAAAAAAACCGCAGATCCTGCCTGCAAACTAAAAAGCTTGATAACTTACATTTCCATCGCCGAAGGGCAACATTTGAGACACCTGAGAAATTTTGTGGATTCCTCTTACAATATTTCAGATGTTATTAATAATAAGCAACAGGTTATTCTGCAACTGAAAGACATCTACTCAGAAGCGTATCTCAATAAATCCATTGCGGGTCCTTGTGAAGATATGGATGAATTAATAAATACCTTCAACAAAGAAAAACTGTATGAAAAATTTCATTTCATTGACCTGTTCTCCATTTATGATTACGGTAAGGATGGCTATATAGAGATCAATAAAACCTTATTAGCCCTTCCACCAGGTGCTCCCAGACCGCCACATATTGACCAACTGGCATTAACCCTACACCACTTGGCCATGAAGCAAGCCGATGATGATGAGAGTTTCAGCAATGCCGTTCCCTTGTTCAGAGGGGAAGTAAGAAAAAGTGAATATTTTCATAATATTGAAGAAGGTGGCATTTTTTCCTCACCCCAGTTCCTCAGTACTTCTGACGATCAAGACGTTGCTGAATCCTTCCTCGGTGATAAAGGTGCACTAAAACAGGGAGAAATAAATGTACTTTATACGATAGAGGAAATCACACCTTACTCCGGTGTATTTCTATCAAAGATCATGAATGATAAGGAAAATGAATTTCTATTCCTCCCTGATATAAAATTCATCATTACAGGAAAAGAGTATAACCAAGAAGAAAGCACCCTCAACGTGACGATGCGGCAATTACCTATCAGCAAGCATGTTTTTTTCGAGCAGCTAAATGCATTAATAAAAAAAACAGTATTCGCCGGTGATTTTACAAAAAAAATGCACGATATTACATTCAACAGCCCTGGTATAGACCACCGAAACAGTGACACCTATAAGGCAACAGTAAAAACGCCAGACCAAGCAATGAATTTATTACATAAGACAAATAACGAGGCATCGATACGTGCTAAAAACGCAGTTAAACACATGCTGGATAATATAAGTTATGAAGCAACAACAAGTAAGAAAATCAAAACAGATGAGGCAATAAAGCCGCCTGCATCGTCACCGCTCACTGAGCAAGATAAAAACAGGGAAATAGTGCACAGGTTGAAAAAGATAAAAGCCTTCAGGATTGAATTAGACATGGAGAGGTTAGAACAGCGGCTCAGTGCTATCCGACAGTTTAATCTCGACAGCTATGCAGCAGAGCAAGGTGGAGGAGCGAGTAGCGAACAAGGTATGCCATTGCCTTCGCCACCGCTGCCAAAACAGTAACCCCGGCAGGGCGTCAACCAAGGTATCTGGCCCTCCCGATAATCAAGCGGGCCAGTCATATCAAGCTATCAGCACTTAATCACGGCACGGCCGCGCACCTTGCCCGCCAATAAGGCTCCGGCAACATCAATGGCCTGCGTCAACGGGTACTCCGTCGTTAACGCAGCCAGTTTTGCCATTGGCAGGTATTTGCAGGCTTTTTCCCACAGTACCGGACGTTTTTCCGTACTGACCATCACGCTATCGATCCCTTGCAAGGTCACATTGCGCAAGATAAACGGCGCAACGCTTGCCGGGAGATCCAACCCTTGCGCCATGCCACAGGCAGCCACAATGCCGCCGTACTGAATGCTGGCGCACACGTTAGCCAGCGTATGGCTGCCCACGGTATCCACCGCTGCCGCCCAGCGCTCTTTTTGCAGCGGTTTACCCGGTGCACTCAGTTCAGCACGATCGATAACCTCACTCACCCCGACGTCATTGCGCAGCCAGTCAGCCTCTGCCGGACGTCCTGTGGAAGCCACCACCTGATATCCCAACTGGGCCAAAATAAGCGCCGCACAGCTGCCTACGCCGCCGCTGGCACCGGTGACTAGTATCGGACCGTCCTCCGGTTTCACTCCGTGGTTTAACACGGCCTCGACGCAGAGCATCGCGGTAAACCCAGCGGTACCCATCGCCATCACATGTCGGGCGTCTGAACCCTGTGGTAACGGTGCCAACCACTCAGCGCTCACCCGCGCTTTACCCGCCAGGCCGCCCCAGTGTTTTTCCCCAACGCCCCATCCGGTCAACAGCACCTTGTCACCGGCTTTGTACGCTGGGTTAAGGCTTTCTGTTACTGTGCCAGCGAAATCGATTCCGGGTACCATCGGAAATTTACGAACGATAGGACCGCGCCCCGTGATAGCGAGCGCATCCTTGTAATTGATGGAGGAGTAGTCGATGGCGACAGTCACGTCACCTTCCGGCAATGCACTTTCCTCTTGTGCCACCAGCGCCGCATGATAATGACCTTCAACCTTGTCGATCACGATTGCATTGAACATGTAAACCTCGTCTCCGTATCGTTCTCCTCGCGGGGAACGCAGCCGTAAAATTCACCCAATTAATTATTGACCGATCGTCTATAAATTAATAATACGGTAACCGTCATCACATTACGTTTCAAGCAAAGCGTAGCGACCCGTATTGAAGAGTGAGAAAAGTTTGTTATTTATCAATTTCACGGCGGTGAAAAACACGCTGCTGTCAGCGCGATATTTCATTATCCGAGTGATAACCAAGGGCATGGGAAAAGAAGTACCAGAATTCATTCAGCGGTTGTGCGGATTGGTATAGCTTGGCTCTCATCACCGCCCCTTCCCAGCCGCTCCAGAACATCTCCGCCAACTGTTCGGGTGACGTGACAGTGCGGATTTCACCTGCGATCAGTGCCTCACGCAAGCAGGCTTCCACCAGCCCTTGCCACGCCTTGAGAATCTGCTGCAACTGCCCTCGGAACGCATCAGGCAATCCGGGCGTTTCCTGCATCAAATTCCCCACCAGACAACCCCGAGTGAAGGCGTATTTCTGCATGCCTCGGCCTGCATCTGCCACAAAATGGCTGAGCCGCTTCATCGGCGTCGCGGAAGCATCCGACAGAAATTTATTCAGCTTGTGTTGAAAGAAGCTGTCATAGGACGCAAGCACCGTTCGCCCATAATCCTCTTTATTTTCAAAATAGTAATAAAAAGAACCTTTGGGAACACCACCGTTTTTCACGATGGCATCAATGCCGGTGGAGAGAAAGCCGTTTTGCGTCAGCAACGCCAACCCGCTGCGAATCAGCACGTCGCGCGTGTCCTTATAGCTCGTATCCGTTTTTGGCGGCCGACCTCTACCGCGTGGCGCAATATCCGTACTCACATTAGCCTCCTGAGATCCAACGGCTAAAATCATACACCCATGACCCTCATTTCACTATGACCGGCAAGGAGGGGCGCTGTCTGATACGGCAAGGCTCAACCCAGTATGACATAAAGCAAGAAATCGATAATATAAGATAATATTTCTCATTCTCATCAATGTTCCTGCGATAAACTACACCTCTGTTTCCACTCTGGTTTCACTGGCACCGATGATGGTTTCACACGCAACGGCACAAAAAAGCGCAGCCTGCCTGGCATTACTGGCAGTGCTACTGCTGTTTGTCGCTCCGGTGATATCAAAGGGGCGCGCCGAGCGGATGCCGTTACCGCAAACGCACCAAATGGCAATCAATCATCACAGCGCAATGCCTGCGGCACATCATCACGCCGCCATGATGCAGGAAGAAGGGTTCGCCTGCGGCTACTGTGAACTGCTGGTGCATGTGCCCTTTATCGTCGGTATCTTTATCCCTCTGGTGTGGCTGATGGTCCTGTTAGCACGGGCACCGCCGCTACCCCGCGTTTTACCGCCACGTTGCCCTCCGCTTGATGTCACGCATCTTCCGCGTGCGCCACCACGCTTTCATCTGTCCCCCACAGCATAAATTTCCTTTTCCACAGTAACCGGTTATCGGATTAACACCGTGGACACGTCGTGCCCGTAATGTTCGCGCTTATGGGACGGGGAGATTTCATCGCGTTCGAAAAGCGCATCCGCCTTTTCGCAACAGCATACCTTTTTTATCCACCGGGATCAGGTGGCTCCCGATCGTGGCGTTTGTCATACGAGCGATCGAAGACAGGTGAAAATAATGAACAAAACTAAAATGTTAACCACATCACTGGCGGTGTTTTGCACCTTACCGCTTCAGGCCACGGCCAGCGAAGAAAGCACACACCACCATGATGAAGGGGATGTAATGACGGTGACGGCTCCGGTCTATTCGCCGTTAACCATAGTGACCTCCCCCAAAACGCCGCGCCAACCCGTCCCCGCCAGCGATGGGTCGGATTATCTGAAAACCATCCCCGGCTTTAGTCAAATTCGCAATGGCGGTACCAACGGAGATCCGGTGTTTCGCGGTATGTTCGGATCGCGTTTGCGGCTGCTCACCAACGATGGCGAAATGCTCGGTGCCTGCCCGGCGCGTATGGACGCCCCCAGCTCTTATATTTCGCCGGAAAGTTACGATGTACTCACGCTGATCAAGGGGCCACAGAGCGTGCTGTGGGGGCCGGGTAACTCCGCGGGCACGCTGCGCTTCGAGCGGTTACCGCCCCAGTTCACGCAGGCGGGTGTCAAAGGAAATATCAGCCTGCTGGCCGCCTCCAACCGCCGCTCGGATCAAAATGCGGATATCAGCGTCGGCAACGAACAGGGTTATCTGCGACTGGCCGGCAATAAATCCCGCGCGAATGACTACAAGGACGGTGACAACCGCCGCGTGCCCTCAAAGTGGGATAAGTGGAACAGCGATATCGCACTGGGATGGACACCGGATAAAGATACCCTGCTGGAACTCTCCGCCGGCAAGGGCGATGGCGAAGCGCGCTACGCGGGGCGCGGCATGGATGGCTCGCAGTTTAAGCGCGAAAGCCTGGGTCTGCGTTTTGAAAAGAGCAACATTGGCACCCTGCTCGATAAGTTTGAAGCCAGCGCCTATTACAACTACGCCGACCACGTGATGGATAACTTCAGTTTGCGCACGCCGAGCAGTATGTCGATGGGCGGCATGAGGATGTCGATGCCGATGGCAATGCGTCTGGATCGCCGCACCGTCGGCGGCAGGATGATGACCACCTGGCTGTGGCAGGATTACCAACTTCAAACGGGTGTCGATACCCAGTTGAATACTCACCGCAGTTTGGACAACGGCCGTTGGGATAAAGATGCCCGTTTCCACAATTACGGCCTGTTCGGTGAACTGACCTGGGAGGCCAGCGCACAAAACAAGGTTATTGTCGGTACCCGACTGGATCGCGCGCAGGTCGATAACTTCACCACAGCAGAACAACCCAGCCGCAGCGCCACGCTGCCTGCGGGCTTCCTGCGCGTAGAGCATTCCGTCGCCTCGCTGCCGTTGATGGTCTATGCCGGGGTAGGCTACACCACGCGTTTCCCCGATTACTGGGAGCTGTTTTCACCCACTTACGGGCCCGGAGGCAGCGCCAGCGCATTCGATAACCTGAAAACGGAGAAAACCACCCAGTTGGATATCGGCGCACAATACAAAGGTGAGCGATTGACAAGCTGGGTCTCTGCCTATGTGGGTCGGGTGAATGATTTTATTCTGTTTCGCTACGATGCCAACAATGCCCGCATAAGCCAGGCGGATAACGTCAATGCACTCACCATGGGCGGTGAAACTGGCTTGAGCTATCAGTTGACCGATCATTGGAAAACCGATGCCAGCCTGGCATATTCCTGGGCCGAAAACCGTTCAAACGGTCGACCACTGCCACAAATTCCACCGCTGGAAACGCGCTTAGGGCTCTCCTGGGAATCTGGCAACTGGAGCAGCGGTGGCTTGCTGCGGCTGGTCAGCAGCCAGAATCGGTTAGCGGTGCATGAAGGCAACGTGGTCGGTAAAGATTTTGGCAGCAGCAGCGGTTTCGCCATCTTCTCTGCCAATCTGGCGTATAAGGTCACCGAGCAGGTGAAAGTCAGCGCAGGCGTCGATAACCTGTTTAATACCGCCTACAGCGAGCACCTGAATCTGGCAGGTAACAGCAGCTTTGGCTACTCCTCCAATACCACCGTGAATGAACCGGGAAGAACCTTCTGGGGAAAAATTAACGTGACGTTCTAACCCCATGCCAATGCCGGCGGCACGCTTGCCGTCGGCAATGAGAGCAACATATTGAGCGCCGCGATATCTTGCTCAGAGAGTAAGGGGTTTTTCATCACCAGATACACATCCAGCGCATCCCTGAAATCCGGTACTACCGTCAGGTGGTGCGCATCAGCGATCGCTTGCGACACCATACCCACGCCGCCCCGACTTTTCATTAATGACATACTGACTTGTTCACTGCCGGAATCGTAAACCGCTTTCCCCTGTACCCACGGCTGATGCAGAGCAACAAAGCGATCGAACACTCGGGAATAAGCGCACTCGGCCACCGGTTTAATCAACGGTGCCTGTGCAAGCAGGGTGCCCGGCGCCATCGCGGCCACGATCGGCACCTTCAGTGCGTCAATCAGGTACATGGGGTCATCACAGTGCGCCGGACAACCGATCACCACCGCCATATCGGCATCGCCACTGGCCAGCTTGGTCAGGTTTTCCGGCGATTCAGAACTGCTGAATACGATACGGTAACCGTGCAGCGTATCCATCATAAAATTCATGATGCAGTGGTTAATATCCAGTGAAAACGTGCTGTTCAGCGCAATATGCAGCGTGGTGGGCGCATGCTGGCGCAGTTGATCCACCTTGCGTTGCAGTTGCTCAGCCGTTCTGACCATTGCCGTGATTTCTGGCAGCATCTGCTGACCCTCCGGGGTCAGCGACACACCCTTGTTGGTACGGTTGAGCAACCGCAGCCCCATGTGCTGTTCCAGTTTTTTGATTTGCGCTGCCAGCGCCTGAACCGTTAGACAAGCGTCATCCGCCGCCGCCGTCAGCGAACCTAACTGGACGATTTTTAAAAAGTGCTTCAGTACTTTGCTGTCCATACGCCACCCGGCTGCCTTAATGCTCCCGTTATAGCAGCCGCCGTTATTCTTTTCAACGCAGCGCACGGTGTACATAGACTATCGGTACACCGGATGGCAACAGCACAGATCCACCACCTGCTTACGCACCCGATCGCGCACCGTCCTCTGCGTGCTTTCGTCGTGTTCCAACGCATCCAGCACATCGCACAGCCAGCCGGCCAGTTGCTCGCATTCGGTGACGCCAAAACCGCGCGTGGTCACTGCCGGTGTGCCAATGCGCAGCCCAGAGGTGACAAACGGCGAACGGGGATCATTCGGCACGGAGTTTTTATTCACGGTGATATACGCATCACCCAGCGCCGCATCGGCCTCTTTGCCGGTGTAAGCACGATCGGAAAGGTCTATCAGCATCAGATGGTTATCCGTGCCGCCCGAGACAATCTTGTAGCCACGCTGCTGCACCACCGCCGCCATGGCGCGGGCATTGGTCACCACCTGGCGCTGGTAGGCGGTAAACTCAGGGCGTAGCGCCTCCTTGAACGCCACAGCCTTGGCAGCGATCACGTGCATCAACGGCCCGCCCTGAATGCCGGGGAATACGGCAGCATTGAGCTTCTTGTAAAAATCCTCACTCTGCCCTTTGGCGAGGATGATGCCACCGCGCGGGCCGCGCAGGGTTTTATGGGTGGTACTGGTGACTACGTGAGCATAGGGTAATGGATTCGGGTATTCCCCCGCCGCGACCAGACCGGCAACGTGCGCCATATCCACCCAAAACACCGCACCGACTTTATCGGCGATAGCGCGCATCCGCGCCCAGTCTTTGTGGCGCGAATAGGCAGAAAAACCGCCGATCAACATTTTCGGACGGGTTTCCAGCGCAATGCGCTCCATCTCGTCATAGTCGATAAGCCCGGTCTCGGGATCGAGCCCATAGGGCACAATGTTGTAGTGACGGCCCGAGAAGTTGGACGGATTGCCGTGTGTCAGGTGCCCCCCCTGCGCCAGGTTCATGCCCATGACGGTATCACCGGGGTTGATGAGTGCCAGAAACACCGCCGCATTCGCTTGAGCGCCCGCATGAGGCTGCACATTGGCATAATCGCAGTCGAACAGCGCCTTGGCGCGCTCGATGGCTAACCGCTCCGCCACATCAACAAATTCGCAGCCGCTGTAATAACGCTTGCCAGGGTAACCTTCGGCGTATTTGTTGGTGAACACCGAATTTTGGATAGCCATGACTAGCGGGCTGGCGTAGTTCTCAGAAGCAATCAGTTCGACGTGCTCTTCCTGACGGCGTTCTTCATTCAGGATGGCATCCGCCAGTTCAGGATCGACATCGGTCAGGGTAAGGGAAGCGTCATACATGGCAAGGTCCTCTCAATTAAAATAGTGGTGTTCAATGCATCAATGGCAGAGCGGTATTATTGCGATACTTCTCCGGGCCAAAAATGGCTGTCAGGCAGCGCGCGCGCACCGAAGATGGCCTGTCCAACGCGCACTACGGTGGCCCCCTCTTCGATCGCTATCTCAAAATCGCCCGACATCCCCATCGATAACGCATCCAGCGCAATCGTTGCAGGAGCGCTCTGCCGCAAGCGGTCGCGCAGGGTGCGCAACAGCACAAAGCATTCGCGTACACGCTCCGCCTCACTGGAAAAGCGCGCCAGCGTCATCAATCCACGCACCCGTAATGCCGTGAACGCAGGCAGTGCCTGAATAAATGCCGGTACATCCTCGGGCGCAAGGCCATATTTGCTCGCTTCACCGGAGGTGTTAACTTGCACAAACACATCCAGCGAGCGTCCTTCATGTTGCAAACGGCGATCCAGCGCTTCGGCGAGTTTCAGGCTGTCCAACGCCTGAAATTCGGTGGCGAAACGCGCCACCAGCCGAGCTTTATTGGTTTGCAAATGGCCGATGACCGACCAGTGCAAATCGCTCAGATCCTGCATGGCCTCCCACTTGCCCAACGCCTCCTGCACCTTGTTTTCACCCAGCATGCGGCACCCCGCCGCATACGCCAGTCGCAGGTTGCTTTCGGGTTTGGTCTTGCTGACTGGCAGCAGGCGTACCGTGGCAGGATCGCGCCCCACGCGGTGGCAGGCCGCCGTGATACGCGCCTGCACCGCCGCCAGATTGTGTCGGAAATCCTCAACGGTCGTGGCCTCAGGATAAAGGCCGTGGCGATCGTGATGGGTCTGCGTGCTCTCAGGCAGCGATGCGTGTGAAGTAGAAGATGACATGACCTGACGTTAACTCCTGAAAAAGGGAACAAACGGGTTGTAGCGCGTAGCGGTTGTACCCAGTATTTATAGCGCTAAAATGGCATGAATCACCCCACCAATTAACCAAAGAGACGCAGACCAATTGTTCAAACATGCTCAGCTTGAGTCGGTCAAAGCCTGGATCGGCGATCCGGCACAGCGCACCCTGCCGCTGCACGTGCGCATACAGCGGGCAGTACGCCAGTTGATCCTTGATGGCGTTTTAGATGTGGGCAAGCCATTACCCGCATCGCGCGCGTTAGCGACATCGCTGGGCGTTTCCCGCGACACCATTGAATCGGCTTACGGACAGTTACACGCGGAAGGTTTTATTGAACGGCGAGTGGGCAGTGGCAGTTTTGTCTCTGAACGGACACGGCGTTTGCCGGGTCGCGGTAAACCTCGGCGCGCGCAGGCGGATAGCGAGACGCCGCGCCTGAGCCAGCGTGGTAGCGCCATGTTTCAGGGCGGCGGCGTGCGCGATTTTCTTATCTCTCGCCCTTTTGCTCCGGGCGTGCCGGAAACGCGCAGTTTCCCACTTGCCGTCTGGGAGCGGCTGGAACGGCAGGTGTTGAAAGAATATGGCACGCGGGCATTGCTGCACAGCCCACCGCAAGGCATGGAGCCTCTGCGTCGGGCGATTGCCAATCACGTTAATCTGGAGCGCGGCGCGCGTGCAGCACCCGAGCGGGTGCTGATACTGACCAGTTCCCAGCAGGCATTGACGCTGTGTGCCCAAGTCTTGCTCGATGTGGGCGATAAAATTCTTCTCGAGGACCCGGCTTATCACGGCGCACGCAAAGCGTTCGATGCGGCGGGCCTCATCAGCGTACCCGTACCGCTGGATGCCGATGGCGTAAGAGTGGACCAGCTGTTTAGCGCCGCTGCCGCGTCAGACATCTCGCCCAGAGCGGTGTTCCTGACGCCGTCACACCAGTTTCCTTCCGGTGCAACGCTGTCTCTGGACAGGCGGCTGGCCGTCATTGAGTGGGCCAGACAACACCAGAGCTGGATCATTGAGGACGATTACGACAGCGAGTTCCACTATGCGGGCAAGCCCACCGCCTGCGTACAGGGGCTGGACCTGCACGAACGCACGATCTACATCGGCACCTTCACCAAATCCCTGTTTCCCGGCCTGCGTATCGGCTACATGGTGTTGCCGCCGTCACTGGTGGCTCCCATGACCGTGGCCCGCACCCTGCTGGACGGCCACAGCGCCCCCATCCCCCAACTCACTCTGGCGCGCTTTATCGAAGATGGCCACTTTGGTGCCCATGTCCGCACTATGCGCCTGCTGTATGCCGAGCGTCGCGATGTGTTGGCGCGACTGGTGCGACAGCACCTAGCGGATGTTGTGGAGCCCTTGGTGCCCAGCGGCGGCATGCAGATGCCCTGCGTGTTTATCCGCGATATCCCCGAACGAGAGGCCGTTGAGTGCGCTCGCCAGGCGGGTGTTGACCTGCTCGGGCTCTCGACGCTCTCCGCCTTGCATCAACACCGCACTGGCTTTCTGATGGGATTCGCCGCCCATACGCCCTATGAACTGGAGATCGCCGTGAAGACGTTGGCAAGCGTCCTCAAAAAAAACTTCATATGACTGAAAAACAATTGAATTTACCGCATTAACAGACCTGCTATTTTCCCCCTATGGCAAGGGCACCTATCTGCACTCGTTGTGCTACATCACGTCATAAAAGGGGAAAAACATGTCTATCACTGAGCAAATTAACTACTACCAGCAAAAATTGACGTTCGAAATTGACGCCGCCGATCTGCACGCAGCGCGCCAGCAAGGCAGGAACCTGGTGGTGGTTGATGGTCGGCAACACAGTTATTATCAGATCGAACATATTCCCGGTGCCGTCAATCTGCCTCATCGCTCACTCTCGTTTGACACCACCACGGGATTGGACAAATCGGCACTCTATATTTGCTACTGCGACGGTATTGGCTGCAATGGTTCGACACAGACCGCGCTTAAGTTGTTAATGCTGGGGTTTGAAGTCAAAGAACTGATTGGCGGACTGGACTGGTGGAAACGGGATGGCTACCCCACAGAAGGCAGTCAGGGGCAGGCAGAACGCCCTTCGCTGTGCGGCTGCTAACCCCAAGCCCGGCAAATAGTGTTAACCCTCCGACAATTTATCGATTGCTGGTTGCTGTAACGGTGTTTTCCTGCGCATGATGCAGAAAGTTTTCATGACTGTTGCAACAACATGATTAATGTAGCCCTGATTGACGACCACGTCGTGGTACGTTCCGGTTTTGCCCAATTGCTTTCACTCGAGCCTGATATGCAGGTGGTCGGGCAATATGCCTCGGCCGCCAGCGCCTGGTCGTCACTGTTGCGCATGAATATCGATGTGGCGGTGATGGATATTGATATGCCCGATGAGAGCGGGCTGAACCTGCTGGCACGTTTGCGACAAAAACGCCCGGATTTTCGCGCCATTATCCTCAGCATCTATGACACTTCAGCGTTTGTGCAAAGCGCGCTGGATGCGGGCGCGCGCGGTTATCTCACCAAACGCTGTGGCCCGGAAGAGCTGGTGCAAGCGCTACGCGCGGTGCACGCGGGCGGCACTTATCTGTGCGCCGATGCGATGCGCGCGTTGCGCCATCCACCGCAAAAATCAGATGCCTTGCATGAATTAACACCGCGTGAGCGCGAGGTGTTCGATCTGTTGGTGGCGGGGGTGAGCGTCAAAGCCATTGCCGAGCGCCTGGCGCTGAGCCATAAAACCGTGCACGTGCACCGCGCTAACGTGCTTGGCAAGCTGCAATGCGAATCCACCATTGAGTTGGTGCACTTCGCCCTGCAACACCATCTGATTAATAAAGCGTAATACTGCCATGTCTGCACTACGGCGCTGCGGATTGATGCTGTTTCTGGCGCTGTTTTATGGCTTGAGTTGGTTGGCGCTGTGGACCATCAGCTTCTACCTCAATGATAACGGTCAGCAGGCGGCATTGTTATTGCCCCAGGGGCTACGTCTGGCGTTGCTGATTCTACTAACACGCCGTTACTGGCCCGTGATCATCGGGGTAGAAACTGCCCTGCTGTTCTGGCTGCACACGCAGCAACTGCAAACCCAGTGGGTCATTCTGGCATCGGTGTGGGTCAGCCTGCTGCCCGCTTGGCTGACCCACAGCCAATGGCATCGCTACACGTTGTACTGGCAACGGCTCTTGCTGCTGCTGATCGCGATTTCTCTCAACAGCCTGTTGCAAATGGCGCTGCCCGGTGCCGGTTTGCCTTCGCCACTGACCCATACGTTGCTGGCAAGCCTGACCGGCGGCGTGCTGCTGATTCCGTTTATCTATCTGATCTATGAGTATCTCAAGCAGCAACACTTGCAAAATCTGTTGGCGCAAAACCTCTCCAACCCACCGTTACGTACCTCGCTATTGGTCTGGTGTTCGCTGTTTTTCTCACTGGCGGTGGGCGTGCAAATTTCGTTGTCGCCGGATGTCGAGCGCTTACTGTTGATTGTGGTGTTTTTGCCTAACGTGGTGATGGCCTATGCCTTTGGCTGGCAAGGCGGGGTGCTGGCGGCAATACTGGGTAGTTTACTCATTACCATCACCCGCCAGATGAGCGGCGCGTTTCATGACATTATCGAACTGGAGCTGTTTCTCTCCACGCAGGCGCTGCTCGGCATTGGTCTGGGTATCGCCATCAGCCGTCAGCAGCAACTCGCCCAGCGCCTGAACCGCTATCGCCAACGCCTGGAGCAAGAGCTGAACAGACGGCGTCAGTTGATGCAACGTTTGGTCTCCACCGAAGAAGAGATTCGCAAGGACATCGCGCGCGAGTTGCATGATGACATCGGGCAAAACATCACGGCCATTCAGATACAAGCAGCGATGATCACCCGCCGACCGGAACCGTTGCTGACCACGCAGGCCGCCGCGCAAATTACCCAACTGGCCCAACGCGTGCACCACACCACGCGCCAACTGCTACGTCAGTTACGCCCGCCGGTGCTAAACGAGATGTCATTGGAAAAAGCACTGCACCATCTGGCAGATGAGTTTGCTTTTGCGCAACGCGGCATCGATTTCCGGCTCGATTATCGCCTGCCGCAGCCGCCAACGGACGATACCGTGGTGTTTACCCTTTATCGGTTGGTGCAGGAACTGCTCAATAACATCAGCAAACATGCCAATGCGCGCCGGGTGCGCGTTCGTCTGACACCGCTGCCCGGCATGCTGATGTTGGAAGTCAAAGACAACGGCATCGGCATACCGGAACAGGTGCAGGAAGGCTTCGGCTTACGTGGCATTGAAGAACGCGTGCATGCGCTGGGCGGCGAATGGATGTTACAACGACGTAAAGGAACACGCATAATTGTTAAGTTGCCCACAAATTTGCCTTAAAGGTGGCTTGAACTAGGAATAATTCCTATCGGGTTACTACCTTATCTCATCCGCTGACTGCACGGCTTTCCTACACTCCCTTCAACCGCTGGAGAACCTCATGAGCGCAGACCCTATCAGTATCACCGCGCAATACCGCTACTGGCGCGGTCGTTTGCTGATTTCCATGGTGGTGGGTTACGCCGCGTTTTATCTCACCCGGCGCAGTGTCACCTTCGCCATGCCCGTCATGCAGGTGGAACTGGGACTGGATAAAGCGGATATCGGTCTGCTCGGTACGTTGTTTTATCTGGCGTATGGCGGTTCAAAATTTGTGTCCGGCATGGTGCATGACCGCATAGGCGCACGCTGGTTTATGGGCGTCGGCCTGCTGATGACCGGCGTGCTGAATATCGCTTTCGCGTTCAGCGCTTCCCTGCCCGCGCTGTTGCTGGTCTGGACGCTAAACGGGTTCTTTCAGGGATGGGGGTGGCCACCGTGTGCCAGGCTACTGACTCACTGGTATTCGCGCAATGAACGCGGATTGTGGTGGGGATGCTGGAACACCTCGATCAATATTGGTGGTGCCGCTGTCCCTCTGCTCTCCGGCGTACTGGCCGCCAGCCAGGGGTGGCAAGCCGCACTGCTGATACCGGGCGCAGTAGCCATTGTATTGGGTGCCCTGCTTTGCCGCCAACTGTGCGGCACGCCACGGGAAGAAGGGTTGCCCACCGTGGGGCAATGGCGGCGCGATCCGCTGGAGTTACGACAAGAGCAACAGAGCCCGCCCATGAGTTTGGGGCACATGCTGAACCGCACCATTTTGCGTAACGGCATTATCTGGATCCTCGCGCTCTCTTATGTGCTGGTGTACCTGATTCGCATCGCACTGAATGACTGGGGCAATTTGTGGCTGACAGAAAGTCACGGCGTTCAGCTCCTCAGCGCCAATGCCACGGTGATGCTGTTCGAGTTGGGGGGATTGTTCGGCGCGCTGTTTGCCGGATGGGGCTCAGACCTGCTGTTTCGCGGCCAGCGAGCACCGATGATTTTGCTGTTCTCGCTGGGATTATTTCTCAGCGTAACCGCCATCTGGCTGGTGCCTATTCACCATTACGCGCTGCTGGCGGTGAATTTTTTCAGTATCGGTTTTTTTGTTTTTGGCCCTCAGATGCTTATTGGTCTGGCGGCCACGGAGTACGCCCATAAGGAAGCCGCAGGAACCGTTACCGGATTTCTTGGCTTGTTCGCTTATCTTGGGGCCGCATTGGCAGGGTGGCCGCTGGCACAGTGGATGCAATTCTACGGCTGGTCCGGCTTCTTTGCCTTACTGACACTGGCGGCAGCCTGTGTCGGGCTGTTGCTGATGCCGTTAATGATGGCGGGCACCAGCCGTTCGCAAATGCATCCGTCTCGGGGGCCAAACGCTTCAGGCCCGCCCTGACGCTTTTACCATTGATAATAAGGAAGCATTATGAAACTTTCTCTTCTCTCTGCCCTTATCGTTACCGGGATCGCAGCGGCCACGCTGTCCAGTGCAGCACAAGCCAAAGGCCGCCTCGTGGTGTATTGCAGTGCCACCAATGCGTTTTGCGAAGCAGAAACCAAAGCGTTTGGTGAGAAATATGACGTACAGACCTCCTTCATCCGCAACGGTTCAGGCAGTACGCTGGCAAAGGTAGAAGCGGAAAAACGTAACCCGCAAGCCGATGTATGGTACGGCGGCACGCTCGATCCGCAGTCACAGGCCGGTGAAATGGATCTGCTGCAGCCTTATGTCTCCCCTGAACTGGCGAATATCATGCCGCAGTTCCGCGATCCGGCGAAACGCAAAGGCAATTACTCCTCTGCGGTCTACATCGGGATTCTCGGCTTTGGCGTCAACACCGAACGTTTGAAAGAGAAAAACCTGCCAGTACCGCAATGCTGGAAAGATCTCATCAACCCTATCTACAAAGGGGAAATCCAGATTGCCGACCCACAAAGTTCTGGCACCGCCTACACCGCATTGGCTACTTTTTCTCAGCTGTGGGGTGAAGATCAGGCGTTTGATTACCTGAAAAAACTCAATGCCAACGTGTCGCAATACACTAAATCGGGTATTGCCCCGGCACGTAACGCCGCTCGTGGTGAAAGCGCCATCGGCATCGGCTTCCTGCACGATTACTCCCAGGAAAAAGAGAATGGCGCACCGCTGCAACTGGTATCACCGTGCGAAGGCACCGGCTATGAAGTGGGTGGCGTCAGCATCCTGAAAAATGCGCGTAACCTGGAGAATGCCAAACTGTTTGTCGATTGGGCGCTGTCAAAAGAAGCCCAAGAACTTTCCTGGCAGAAGGGCCAGTCCTATCAGATCCTGACCAACACCAAGGCCGAAGCATCACCGCTGTCGCTCAAGCTCGAAGAGCTGAAATTGATCAATTACGACATGGATAAATACGGCGCGGAAGATGTGCGTAAAGCGCTGATCACCAAATGGGTGAATGAAGTCAAGATGGGCAAATAAGCCCACCGCCCCGGCATAAGCCGGGGCTCCCCCATCACTATTGTGACTCTTGGTCAACTCAGAGGGAAATCCATGTCTCACTCACTCGCCTCGGCTCAACGCCCGCAGGCACTGGACGCCATCTTTCTCTGGCTCGCCGTTATCCCGCTCTCGTTCGTGCTGATGCCGGCATGGAGCTTGGATTACGGTCTGTTCGGTGCCACCCGGGAAGAAGTGCTGCACGCATACGGCTGGTCTGGCATCAACATCAGCCTGTTGTGGCTGCTGTTACCCTGCGCGCTGTTACTGCGTCCTCGTACCCCCGCCTCACGTAAACAGCGAGGTCGTCACCTGTTTGATGCCGGCTATGCCCTGTTTTGCATGCTGTTTATGCTGCTCAGCGCGACCGTGGTTGGACAGGGCATGGGCTATGCCACCATCGGGATCTTTATCGCGTTAGGCGCTGTCATGACGCTGGCGATGGCGCGCCTTGAATGGCTGGGCGGCGATCGCTTCGTCATCGGCTCACTGATAACCATCATTGTGCTGATCGGTATCTTTATTCTCTACCCCAGTATTGCCATTTTTATTCCGATGTTTACCAACAGCGCAGGGGAATTCGTGCCGTTGGGTTTTATGACGGTGTTAGGGCAATCGCATATTCTCCGGGTGATCTGGAACTCCTTCCTGCTCGCCATGGCCGTTGGCTTTGGTTGTACCTTCTTTGGGTTGGTGCTGGCGATTTACACCTCGCGTATTGCCAAGCGTACCGCCATTGTCGGGCGCGTGTTTTCCATTCTGCCCATTGTCACACCGCCGTTTATCGTCGGGCTGGGCGTAACGCTGATGATGGGCCGTTCCGGCTATGTGACTGAGCTGATGGTGTCCTGGTTCGGGCTGACCAACACCAACTGGCTGTACGGCTTCACCGGCATCTGGATTGCACAGGTGCTGGCCTTTACCCCGATGGCCTTTATGATCCTCGACGGGGCAATAAAGAGCATTCATCCGTCGCTGGAAGAGGCTTCCTACACGCTGCGTGCCAATCGCTATCAGACCTTTAACCGCATCTTCCTGCCCTTGCTGAAACCGGCGCTGGCAAACGCTTTCCTGATCGTCATCGTGCAGTCTCTGGCCGATTTCAGTAACCCACTGGTGCTAGGGGGCAACTTCGACGTGCTGGCGACGCAGATTTACTTCTACATCACCGGTGCACAGCTGGATTATCAGGCTGCCAGTACGCTGGGCGTGATTCTGCTGGTGTTTTCGCTGGTGGTATTTTGTATCCAGTATCTGTGGATAGGAAAACGTTCTTACGTCACCATTTCCGGCAAATTCAGCCGGGGCGATGTGCAACCGCTGCCGCGCCTGATGGTGTGGGGTGTCACCTTTATCCTCATTGCCTGGGTAGCGTTTAACGGTCTGCTGTATGGCAGCATTTTCTACGGCAGCTTCACCGTTAACTGGGGCGTGGATTACACGCTGACGCTGCAAAACTTTATCACCCTGTTCGGGCAAGGTTTTAGCGACGGTGCCTGGCCTTCACTGCTCGATACGCTGCTCTATGCCGGGATCGCCGCGCCTATCACCGCGCTGTTTGGCCTGTTGATTGCCTATATCGTGGTGCGCCAGCAGTTTCGCGGAAAAAAAACCATCGAGTTCACCACTATGCTCTGCTTTGCCGTACCGGGCACCGTGGCGGGTATCTCCTATATTCTGGCGTTCAACAGCGCACCCATTTATCTGACAGGCACCGCTGCCATCGTCATCATCTCTATGGTGATGCGCAACGTGCCGGTGGGGATTCGCGCCGGTATCGCCGGGTTGGGCCAACTGGACAAATCGCTGGACGAAGCGTCACTCAGCCTGCGCGCTGGGGCAATGCGCACTATCGTCTACATTTTACTGCCGCTGCTGCGTCCGGCCATACTTTCCGCGTTGATCTACAGCTTTGTGCGCGCCATTACCACCGTCAGTGCCATCGTGTTCCTGGTGACACCGGACACGCGCGTCGCCACCGCCTATATCCTGAACCGCGTCGAGGACGGCGAATACGGGGTGGCTATCGCCTACGGCTCTATCCTGATCGTGGTGATGCTGGCGATCATTTTCCTGTTTGACTATTTGGTTGGCGAATCTCGCACCGCCCGCTCCAAAGCCAAAAACGCACAATAATCAGAAGGTGACTATCGTGAATACTGTATTAACCCAACACGCCACCGCTGAAGCAGAGCAGGCACCGCGTAAAAACTTCGTTGAGCTCAAAGGCGTGACAAAACGTTTTGGCACCAACACCGTGCTGGAAAATCTCGATCTGGCGATCCCGCAGGGTCATATGGTGACACTGCTCGGCCCGTCCGGCTGCGGCAAAACCACCGTGCTGCGGCTGGTGGCCGGGCTGGAAAAACCCAGTGAAGGCCGCATCTATATCGACGGCGAAGACGTGACCGATCGCTCCATCCAGCAGCGTGATATCTGTATGGTGTTTCAGTCCTATGCGTTGTTCCCCCACATGTCGCTGGGGGAGAATATTGGCTACGGCTTGAAGATGCTCGGCCGACCCAAAAGCGAAATCCGCGATCGGGTCAATGAAGCGCTGGCGCTGGTGGATTTAGAAGGCTTTGCCGATCGCTATGTCGATCAGATCTCCGGCGGCCAGCAGCAGCGCGTCGCGTTGGCACGCGCATTGATTCTCAAACCTAAAGTGCTGCTGTTCGATGAGCCGCTGAGTAATCTGGACGCCAACCTGCGGCGCAGCATGCGGGAAAAAATCCGCGAATTGCAGCAGCAGTTTAACATCACCTCACTCTACGTCACCCACGACCAAAGCGAAGCCTTCGCCGTGTCTGACAGCGTGCTGGTGATGAATAAAGGTCACATCATGCAGATGGGGTCGCCGCAAGCGCTATATCGTCAGCCCGCGTCACGTTTTATGGCAAGTTTTATGGGCGAGGCCAATATTTTTCCGGCACAGCGGCAGGGTGATAGCGTAGAAATCTTCGGTTATCGCATTCCCAAACCGGCGCATTTTGGCACGGAAAGCGGGGCATGCACCGTGGGCATCCGCCCCGAAGCCATTACGCTGAATACACAGGGTGATGAAAGCCAGCGCTGCTCGGTGCACCATGTGGCTTACATGGGATCACAGTATGAAGTGAGCGTCATCTGGCACGGGCAATCACTGCTGCTACAGGTAAATGCCACCCAGCTACAACCGAACGTGGGTGACGACCTCTACTTGCAGATTCACCCTTACGGCATGTTTATTCTCAACGAAGGCTAACGTTTGCCGACCCCTTCAGGGAGCCCACTCGAGGCTCCCTTTTTTTCATCTTTTGCTTTCAAAACAATTTCCGATCGGTTTACAGCGGATTGATATACTTAAACGACGTGTAGACACATTTATGTCGCGACGCGTTTCAGCGAGTGCAGCCAACACACATGCAACTTGAAGTATGACGGGTATATACGCCACAACAGGCAGAGTCATATCTACGTGGTACCGAGGAGTAGTAACGTGAGTCCACAGCATAAACGCGCGCAACAACGGGGCCGCTGGCTGATTCTTTGCGCCGGTGTATTCCCATTACTATTGGTATTACTTTTCACCTTTGTCGAATCACGGCAAATCGTGCAGCGGGATCTGCAATCCACAGCAAACCTGGCGCTCGATCAGGCGGAAAGCATTACCACTCGCGCTTGGTCACTATTGGAAACCTTGCAGCCACTGCAAGGAAAACTCTGTGAGGATATCAGAGACGATCTCCAACGGCTCAGCGCGCAATTCGCTTATTTTCGCGCTATCGGTCTGACCTATGACAAGAGCATTTACTGCTCTTCTCTGTTTGCCCATAACGATCTGGAAATCAGCGATGTGATCATGATGCCGCTTCCGGCCAAATTGCCTCCCGCCTGGAGCCTCTCCGTCGATCAGATCAAAGATGCCGACATCAGCCCAACGCTGATTTTTATTCGCACGCCAGACGATGGCTGGGGCGCTTTTGGTCTGGTTGACGCACAATATCTGGTGACGTTAATGAATGCTGTCAACAAGCTGCGCGGCTTTCACCTGAACATCAGGGTGGGTGATGGCGATTTGATTCATCCCAGTGCCACCAGCGTACCGCCTCAGCCTGAATGGCTTTCTGGCGTCGAATATCACATCACATCGGAACGTTTTCCCATTGTTGTCTCCATTACCGCTCCCGCCACAGAAATGGGCAAGGCCTGGCAGTTTGCCTTTCTGACGCTGCTGCCGCTCACACTGGTACTTTCCGCGCTGTTTATTCTGGCCGCACTGTATTGGCAAAAACGCAAACTTTCCTTTCAGGACGAATTACGCCGTGGCATCACCAACAATGAGTTTTCTGTCTACTATCAGCCGGTTTACGGTACTGAAGCGCAACGCTGCACTGGCGCAGAAGCTCTGCTGCGCTGGCGGCGTGCCGATGGACAGTGGATTCGCCCGGATGTGTTTATAGCCGCCGCAGAAGCGGAAAATATGATTATCCCGCTGACGCGCCATTTGTTGAAAATGGTGGAGGAAGACGTTGCCAGTTGGCATATTGAGCCGAATTTTCATCTGGGCTTGAATGTGTCAGCTGAGCATCTGCAAGACAGCGAATTTATCGCCGATATCCGCCAGTTTGCGGCGAATGTGGCAGCCCACCGCTTTTTGATAACGTTAGAACTGACCGAGCGCAGTCTCATTAGCGAAGGGCCGGAAGTGGCGCAACGCTTACAACAGCTACGTCAGGAGGGCATACATGTCGCGATTGATGATTTTGGTACCGGCCACTGTTCTCTTTCTTACCTGCAAAGCTTCCCACTCGACTATTTGAAAATCGATCAGGGGTTTGTTCGCACCATTTCATCACAGGAAGAAGAGACGCCGATTTTAGATACCATTATCAGTCTCGCTCACCGTCTCAACTTGAAGATCGTGGCTGAAGGGGTGGAAACCTCGCGCCAGCTTCACTACCTGACACAACACGGCGTGGGCTACATCCAGGGATTTTTATATGCCAAACCGATGGATAATGAAAATTTTGCCGTGTGGCAGCATTACCACGCCAAGCGTAAGTTTACGCCTGACGACGCGCATGCTCTGACAGATTTTCCGGAAGGAAAGGAAACACCGAAGTCCACTTCGGCGTAATCACGCGATTCAGGATCAGAAGCGATAGCCAAGGCCGATATTGAATCCGTTGAGTTTCATATCTTTAAAGGCTGCGCCTTCATAGCCAACATCGATTGTCCAATTTGCCGCTGGCGCTATCTGGACACCGGCACCATAGGCAAAAGTATTTGCGCTGAGTTTATGAGATTCATTATTTCCAGTAACGTCGTATCCCTTGGCTTTCAAATGTAACGCCCCTGCTAAGCCATACAGGCTCACAAATTCGTTAACGCGAAAGGAGGGCCCCACCAGCAGCGCATAATACTGCAAATTTATTTTCCCTGAGCCTTCATGATCACTGATTTTTTTATCACCATCCATATAGGTTAGCGAGCTGATAAAACCTAATGAACCATCGGGCTGATAGTGATATTTCGCTGTGACACCGTGGATATTTTTAAAATCAGTCACTTTTCCATGAGAATAGCCCAAACTGATGGTATGCATATCTGCCTTAGCGATAACACAACCGCCCATTGCCGCCAATACCACAGATAATGCCAATAGCTTTTTGTTGATATTCACTTTCACACGCTCCATTTATGATATGTAACATCCCAAAGACAGAGCGTAAAGTGTCAGCTGACGTCTTGCGTGTAAATCAGTGAAATACCCCAGCAAGAAATCAGGTCAATTATTATCAAGCGCTTATAAAATATATTTTATTATGCTTTCGGATATAGTTTTGTTTTCTATAAAAAATGAATAATGCAATAAGAGATTGTACAAAAAAAGCAAACAGAACCTATTTGAACAAAATAGCAGGCGAAAAAAAACGGCAGATGATGTCATCTACCGTTTTCTTATCGTTCCACCTGAAAGGTATCAGGCAAAACGGAGGGAATTTGGTCGGCGAGAGAGGATTTGAACCTCCGACCCACACGTCCCGAACGTGTTGCGCTACCAGGCTGCGCTACTCGCCGAATGCGGGGCGCATCTTACTGCGCCCTCCAAAAAGCGTCAATCCCTTTTTGATAAAAGAGCACGCTCGGCGCGTGGTTGACGCGAAAACGCACAGACCCCTATCCCATCAACGCGACGGTAACGCACACCAGTTATTACTGGCATTGATGCCGCCGTCGGTCGAACGATAGCCCAGGCAGCCCAATATGGAATCAAATAACTCCTCATGGCGGTGTGTCGCTCCTACCCGCTGTTGCGCTTTCAACTGTTCAAACAACTGCGTATTTTGCGGCTGTGCCAGAAATTTGTCTGACGCCCAGACCAGCATGGGTGAGCGGAACTGTTCCGGCGGCGCAACATCACGCGGCGTACCGTGCAAGTGGTAGTTTTCGTCGATCGATTCACCGTGGTCTGAGGCATAAAACACCAGCGCTTTCTTGTCACGTACCTGATCCAACACATTTTTAATAAAGGTGTCGGTGTACAATACGCTGTTATCAAACGCGTTAATCAGCTGTTCACGAGAGCAAGATGCATCCACGCCCATACATTCAGGCTGATAGCGCGCATAACTGCGCGGATAGCGCATGGAATAAAGATAGTGGGAGCCTTTGGTGTGCAGCACGATCAAATGCTTACCCTTGGGATAGCGCGCTAATGACCCCTTCACCTCGTCGACCAATAACATGTCGTCGACAGATTTGCCTTCATTGTGCTCTTCAGAAGCAATCATTTCGCGAAATGAATAGTTGTTGGCATTAATGCTGTTATAGAACCAGACCTCACTTTGCATCGCGAACAGTTCTGAAGTGAATCCTAAAGAACGCAGCACATTGAAAATATTTTGTTCTTTCAACGTACGTTGTGGGTTGTTTTCAGCCCCGCCTTCACGCACGAACATGCAGCGCATGGACAGTTTGGTTGAGGTATCACAAGATTGACCGCGGAACGCCACCAGATTGCGCTCTTTTGACAGTTGCGGAGTGGTATCACGCTGATAGCCTAGCAGCCCCATATGATCCCAGCGGGCCGTTTCCCCCAGGATAAAAACCACATAGGTATCCTCAATGCCAGCAGGAGCGACGTAGGTAAAATTTTTAGCGGGGTCGAACAGCTCCGCCGCATCCTGGCTTTCATCATATTTCGTGTAAGCGAACAGCCCCAACGCCGAGATCCAGTTGGACGGCAAATACGAGTGCGCAATAACACCCCCATAGCTAGGCAAATCAATGTTGGTTCGTTTTTCCATGCGCTTTTGCTCGGTTCCCATATATTCCATGGTGCCCCACACCAGCGCGACGACAGCAAGCAGAATAGCCAGCGGTTTTATACGTTTCCCAGGCGTTTTTAATTGTTCGATAAGGGTATTGCGCAAATCAGCTTTCCAGATGATCGCCAAAGGTATGGCGCTGACGCAAAGCGTCCAGACCATAAATTGCCAGCCGATCACCTCCTTGGACAAATCAATATCCGTGGTCATCACCGCTGCAATGATTCCGTAGCCAATAACTACATTAAAAAATGTCATATAGTAACTGGCAGCAACAGAAATCAATACTAATAGTGAGGCTATAAGCCGGTAGAAATAGCGCCCACCCAGTGAGATCAACCGCATCAGGAAAAAGGTGAACAGCACGCTGAGCGATAACTCAATCATCGCGGGCAGAAATTTGGCAAGGGTGGTTCCAGAAGGGGACGCGATATCATCAAAGCGGCGGTAATAGACGGAGACGTTGAGAAAAAAGCCAATATACACGGCGAGAAATAACGACAAAGCAGACTGCGAAAAAGAGGTAATCACCGACATTTTACTGTGGCTCCAGCATAAACCAAGGCTTCTTTAAAAGAATTAGGACACAAAAATAATTGATGAGTTCATGAATAATATACTTTTTTAACACTTTCCTTGGTTTTCACGAACGCGTTATTGCTAAACGTAAACACCGCTAATGCTTTATTGGACACACCCGTTAGCACATAACACGCTGCACCAGCGATAAGATAAGACCGGGGATAGCCCTTTATCGTTGCAATGATATCTTATGAATGCAGCGGATAGTTTTCGTTCCTTGCTTAATCCAGCGCGTTATTATTTTCACCATTTGAAAAGAGTGTCGGTGAGGTATTGGCTTTTTTGTCGTGCCAGGCGCGGACTCAAGCCTTCTTTCCAGCCGATGCCACCAAGAGTATCGATCCCAGCACACTGAAAAACGCTTTTCCTGAGCCACATGCGTCACGGCTCGCACGCTGGGGTCAGTTATCGATGTTCGCACCAGCATCGTCAATGATTGCAACAGCACCAGGAAAAACAGCACGGTGCCGTATTGGAGAACAAATTGTCTCATAAGCGCATCCTTGTACGTTTCTGCCGTTATGCTGGCACACACCAAAACGCCTCAGAAACCAAAAAACGCGCGAAAAATGCTGAGCGCATGAAAATTTAAGCAAACTATCGAAAGCGATCACGGATCAGGTCATTACACGATGTGCCATCAGGTAACGCGACGGTAAAGATTAGTGCGTGTATAATGCAAAATTCGCACAAGCGCGACAGTCAACCGATTCCATCACATTCACGATATATTACGTTCATCACTATGGCTCAAGGCACGTTATACATTGTTTCCGCCCCCAGCGGCGCGGGAAAATCCAGTTTAATAAATGCGTTACTGAAAACGCAGCCGTTGTATGACACCCAGGTGTCGATTTCCCACACCACCCGCGCCAAACGCCCGGGGGAAAACCACGCAGAACACTATTTCTTCGTTTCTGTGGATGAATTTAAGCGTATGATTCAGGAAGATGCTTTCCTTGAGTACGCCGAAGTGTTTGGCAATTACTACGGTACGTCCAAAGCCGCCATTGAGCAGGTGCTGGCAACCGGCGTAGATATTTTTCTGGATATCGATTGGCAGGGCGCAGAGCAAATCCGCCACCGGATGCCGCAGGCGCGCAGTATCTTTATTCTGCCGCCGTCCAAAGAAGAGTTGGGGCGCCGTCTGCGCGGACGCGGCCAGGACAGCGATGAGGTGATTGCGCGACGTATGGCGCAAGCGGTGGCTGAAATGACACACTACGCGGAATACGATTATCTGATCGTCAACGATGATTTCAATCTGGCACTGTCCGATCTGAAAACCATCATCCGTGCTGAACGCCTATTGCTGAGCCGCCAAGCATTGCGGCATGATGCATTAATCACCAAACTATTGGCAGACTGACATCACTTTCAGTATGATGCGCAGTCATTTTATTTCCTGTGGAGTAGCACATTATGGCACGCGTAACTGTTCAAGACGCTGTTGAGAAAATTGGTAACCGTTTTGACCTGGTGTTGGTCGCTGCTCGCCGCGCCCGCCAGATGCAAGCAGGCGGAAAAGATCCGCTGGTCCCTGAAGAGAACGACAAATACACCGTGATCGCGCTGCGCGAAATCGAAGAAGGCCTGATCAACAACCAGATTCTGGATGTGCGTGAGCGTCAGGAACAGCAAGAGCAAGAAGCCGCAGAGATCCAGGCGGTCACCGCAATTGCTGAAGGTCGTCGTTAATCTCGCTACGGGTCGCCCTTGTATATCTTCGAAAGCCTCAAGCTGCTGATACAGCGCTATCTGCCGGAAGACCAGATCAAGCGCCTTCAGCAGGCTTATATTGTTGCACGTGATGCTCACGAGGGGCAGACTCGCTCCAGCGGTGAACCTTACATCACCCACCCCGTCGCCGTTGCCGGTATTTTGGCGGAGATGCGTCTTGACTATGAGACGCTGATGGCCGCGCTGTTGCATGACACTATCGAAGATACACCCACCACCTACCAAGATATTGAACAACAATTCGGCAAGAGCGTCGCCGAACTGGTAGATGGCGTCTCGAAGCTGGACAAGCTGAAATTCCGCGATAAGAAAGAAGCGCAGGCCGAGAACTTCCGCAAGATGATTATGGCGATGGTGCAGGACATCCGCGTCATTCTCATCAAACTGGCTGACCGCACGCACAACATGCGCACGCTGGGCTCGCTGCGTCCTGATAAACGTCGCCGCATTGCGCGTGAAACGTTGGAAATTTACAGCCCGCTGGCGCACCGTTTGGGTATTCATCATCTGAAAACCGAGTTGGAAGAGCTGGGTTTTGAGGCGTTATATCCAAACCGTTATCGGGTGATCAAAGAAGTGGTCAAAGCCGCACGCGGCAACCGCAAGGAAATGATCCAAAAAATCCTTTCCGAAATCGAAGGACGGTTGACCGAAGCAGGCATTCCCTGTCGCGTCAGCGGACGCGAAAAGCACCTCTATTCCATCTACTGCAAGATGCACCTGAAAGAACAGCGTTTCCATTCCATCATGGATATCTACGCGTTTCGGGTGATCGTCAAAGAGCTGGATACCTGCTATCGCGTGCTCGGACAGGCGCACAGCTTGTACAAACCGAGACCCGGCCGCGTCAAAGATTACATCGCCATTCCGAAAGCGAACGGTTACCAATCACTGCATACCTCGTTGATTGGGCCGCACGGTGTACCGGTCGAGGTACAGATCCGCACCGAAGACATGGACCAGATGGCCGAAATGGGTGTAGCAGCGCATTGGGCTTACAAAGAAGGTGAAAGCAGCACCACGGCGCAGGTTCGCGCTCAGCGTTGGATGCAGAGTCTGCTGGAACTGCAACAAAGTGCGGGCAGCTCGTTCGAGTTTATCGAGAGCGTCAAATCCGATCTGTTCCCCGATGAAATGTACGTGTTCACCCCGGAAGGGCGCATCATCGAGTTACCGGCTGGCGCGACACCGGTCGATTTTGCCTACGCGGTACATACGGATATCGGCCACGCCTGCGTCGGCGCGCGCGTGGACAGACAGCCTTATCCGCTCTCCCAATCGCTTAACAGTGGGCAGACGGTCGAGATCATTACCGCCCCCGGCGCACGCCCCAATGCGGCATGGTTAAACTTTGTCGTCAGTTCGCGCGCTCGCGCCAAGATTCGCCAAATGCTGAAGAACCTCAAGCGTGATGATTCGGTGAGCCTGGGACGTCGATTATTGAACCACGCGTTGGGTAATGGCCGAAAACTCAGCGATATTCCGCAAACCAGCATCCAGCTTGAGCTGGATCGCATGAAACTCACCTCGCTTGACGATCTGCTGGCAGAGATTGGCCTCGGTAACGCCATGAGCATCGTGGTGGCGAAAAACCTGTTGGATGAGCAGCCGTTACAGCAAGAGCACACCGGTTTGCGCAAGCTGCCAATCAAAGGCGCAGACGGCGTATTGATCACGTTCGCCAAATGCTGCCGCCCGATCCCCGGTGACCCTATCGTGGCACACGTCAGCCCCGGTAAAGGTTTGGTGGTCCACCATGAATCTTGTCGAAATATTCGCGGCTACCAGAAAGAGCCAGAAAAATTCATGGCGGTCGAGTGGGATAAGGTTACCGAACAAGAGTTTATCGCTGAGATTAAAGTCGACATGTTCAACCATCAGGGGGCATTGGCCAACCTGACCGCAGCGATTAATGCCGCCAACTCCAATATTCAGAGCATCAATACGGAAGAGCGGGATGGCCGCGTGTATAGCGCGTTTATCCGTTTGACCACGCGCGATCGGGTACATCTGGCTAACGTCATGCGTAAAATCCGCGTGATGCCGGATGTTATCAAAGTGACCCGTAATCGCAACTGATCGCCACCGTACCCTGATAGCCCTGACGATCCCGGTCCCACACATGGCACCGGGATAACGCAAGAGACATCTTATGACACCAGAACGCTACGCCCGCATCCAAGAGATGCTGACCAGCCGTCAACCCGATTTGACGGTGTGTATGGAGCAGGTGCACAAACCCCACAACATTTCCGCTGTGATTCGAACCGCCGATGCCGTTGGCGTGCACGAAGTCCATGCCGTTTGGCCTACCAGCCGTATGCGTACATTGGTGTCATCAGCGGCAGGCAGCAACAGTTGGGTACAGGTCAAAACGCACCGCACCATTGCCGATGCCGTGTCGCAGTTAAAAACACAAGGCATGCAGATTCTTGCGACCAACCTGTCTGCCAAGGCGGTCGATTTCCGTGAGGTCGATTACACGCGACCGACCTGCATTCTGCTCGGTCAGGAAAAAACCGGCATCACGCAGGAAGCGCTCGCGCTGGCCGATCAGGACATCATCATTCCGATGATCGGTATGGTGCAATCCCTGAACGTGTCAGTCGCTTCGGCTCTGATCCTTTACGAAGCCCAGCGCCAACGTCAAAATGCGGGTATGTACCAACGAGAAGTGGGCATGCTTGATGACGATGAGCAACAGCGCTTGCTGTTCGAAGGGGGTTATCCGGTGCTGGCACGCGTAGCGACACGGAAAAAACTCCCGCGCCCGCAGATAGACAATCAGGGCCAGATCATTGCCGACGCCGAGTGGTGGGCGGCCATGCAATCCGCCGCCAAATAGCGAGAGCGCCAATGAAAAGCCACCTGCTGAATAACCAACCGTTGAACACCCTCACGGGGGTCGGTGCCAGTCAGGCGGCTAAACTCGCGCGCCTCGGGTTGGAAACCGTGCAGGACGTGCTGCTGCACCTGCCGCTGCGTTATGAAGATCGCACCCACCTCTACGCTATTGGCGACCTGCTGCCCGGCATCTATGCCACGGTGGAGGGTGAGGTGCTGCGCAACGACATCGTCTTTGGCCGCAAACGCATGCTGACCTGCCAGATCAGCGATGGCAGTGGCGTGCTGACGATGCGCTTTTTCAACTTCAATGCCGCAATGAAAAACAGCCTGGCACCGGGCCAGCATGTTATCGCCTACGGTGAAATCAAACGTGGCAAGAACGGGGCAGAGATTATCCACCCAGAATACCGCGTGCAGGGTGACACACAGCAACCGGTGGAATTACAGGCCTCCCTGACACCGGTGTACCCCACCACGGAAGGCGTTCGTCAGGCCACTCTGCGCAAATTGACCGATCAGGCACTGGAACGTCTGGACGCACAGCCGATAGAAGAGCTGCTGCCGCAAGAGCTAAGCCGCGGCATGATTGGGCTGCCTGAAGCGTTACATACTCTGCATCGCCCCCCGGCGGGCACGCAACTGAGTGAGCTTGAGCACGGCAAACACCCGGCTCAAGTGCGTTTAATCATGGAAGAGCTGCTGGCCCATCACTTGAGCATGCTGGCGGTACGCGCTGGTGCACAGCGCCATCGCGCCCTTTCTCTGCACGCACAGGATGAATTAAAAACGCGGTTGTTGACCGCCCTCCCGTTTGCGCTGACTCAGGCGCAAACCCGCGTAGTTCATGAAATTGAAGCCGACCTGGAGAAGCCGTTCCCCATGATGCGCCTGGTACAAGGGGATGTCGGTTCAGGAAAAACGCTGGTGGCAGCCATGGCGGCATTACGCGCCATCGCTAACGGCAAACAGGTAGCATTAATGGCCCCCACAGAGCTGCTCGCGGAACAACACGCCATCAATTTTCGTCATTGGTTTGAACCCCTTGGCATTGAGGTCGGCTGGTTGGCCGGCAAGCAAAAGGGCAAGGCACGTATTGCGCAACAAGAGGCCATCGCCAATGGTCAGGTCAGCATGATCGTGGGCACGCATGCCATTTTTCAACAGCAGGTGCAATTTAGTGGGCTAGCGCTGGTGATTATCGATGAACAACACCGTTTCGGTGTGCATCAACGGTTAGCATTGTGGGAAAAAGGGGTGGAACAGGGCTTTCACCCTCACCAGTTGATCATGACAGCAACACCCATCCCGCGCACGCTGGCAATGACCGCCTATGCCGATCTGGATACGTCGGTCATCGATGAACTGCCGCCGGGCAGAACGCCGGTAACAACGGTCGCCATCCCCGATTCTCGCCGTGAGGATATTATCACCCGCGTCGATCGCGCCTGCCGGGAAGAAGGGCGACAAGCCTACTGGGTTTGTACGCTGATTGAAGAGTCCGACCTGCTGGAAGCACAAGCCGCTGAGGCCACCTGCGAAGGGCTGAAGGCCGCGCTGCCAGACCTGCGCATTGGATTGGTGCACGGTCGGATGAAAGCGCAAGAAAAACAGGCGGTAATGCAGGCGTTCAAACAGGGCGAACTGCAACTGCTGGTGGCAACCACGGTTATTGAAGTGGGGGTAGATGTGCCCAACGCCAGCCTGATGATCGTCGAAAACCCAGAGCGGCTAGGCTTGGCACAACTGCACCAGTTGCGCGGTCGCGTCGGACGCGGTGCCATCGCCTCTCACTGCGTGTTGCTCTATAAAACGCCGCTGAGTAAAACCGCACAGCAGCGCTTACAGGTAATGCGCGACAGCAACGACGGTTTCGTTATTGCACAACGGGATTTAGAGATTCGCGGTCCCGGCGAACTGCTGGGTACGCGACAAACCGGCAGCGCCGAATTTAAAGTGGCGGATTTACTGCGCGACCAGGCGCTTATCCCCGAAGTGCAGCGCGTAGCACGCCATCTTCATGCCCACTATCCCGAACATGCCAAAGCGCTGATTGAACGTTGGTTACCGGAGCGGGTGCGCTATACCAATGCCTAGTGCTCCTGTGCAAAAGGCATGCGAAGCATCACATAGCCCGTCAGTACGGTAAAAAAATCGACGCTTTTTCACACCTTGATAACGAGGCATTTAAAAAATCCCCACCGTCATCAGACATGACACAAGATTGTTTTGTAATCGCCCCGCAAACGATTGCTTTTGCAAAACAGATCATTAAAATGCCCTCTTTGCCGTTTCAGGACGCTCTTGACTATGACTACCACCACCACGGAACTGCCCAAAACGGAGACGCCCGCTGCTGCGCCCCGTAACAGTGAATTGATTTATCGTCTGGAAGACAGACCGCCGTTAGCGCAAACCTTGTTTGCCGCCAGTCAGCATCTTCTTGCCATGTTTGTGGCGGTGATTACCCCCGCTCTGCTGATCTGCCAGGCACTCGGTTTGCCCGCGCAGGATACCCAGCACATTATCAGCATGTCGCTGTTCGCTTCCGGCCTGGCGTCCATTCTGCAAATCAAAACCTGGGGTCCGGTAGGATCGGGGTTGCTGTCTATTCAGGGCACCAGCTTTAACTTTGTTACCCCGTTAATCATGGGTGGTCTGGCGTTGAAAAATGGCGGTGCCGATGTGCCCACCATGATGGCGGCACTGTTCGGCACCCTGATGGTGGCATCGTTTACTGAAATCATTCTCTCCCGCTTCCTGCATCTGGCGCGCCGCATCATTACGCCGCTGGTCTCCGGCGTGGTTGTGATGATTATCGGCTTGTCGCTGATTCAGGTGGGATTAACATCGATCGGTGGCGGTTTCGCTGCCATGAACGATCACACCTTCGGCGCCCCTAAAAATCTGGCACTGGCCGCTATCGTACTGCTGGTCATCATCCTGCTGAACCGCCAACGCAACCCCTATCTGCGCGTCGCCTCTCTGGTGATTGCCATGGCAGTCGGGTATTTTGCCGCCTGGGCGATGGGGATGCTGCCGCAAGATACGTCAGCCACGCACACCTCCGCGATCATGATCCCGACACCGCTCTACTACGGTCTCGGCTTCGACTGGAACTTATTGATTCCGCTGATGCTGGTGTTTATGGTGACCTCACTGGAAACCATCGGTGATATCACCGCCACCTCCGACGTTTCCGAGCAGCCGGTTAGCGGTCCGCTTTACATGAAGCGCCTGAAAGGCGGCGTGTTGGCTAACGGCATGAACTCCTGCCTGTCCGCCATCTTCAACACCTTCCCTAACTCCTGCTTTGGTCAGAACAACGGCGTGATTCAGTTGACCGGCGTCGCCAGCCGCTACGTGGGTTTTGTGGTCGCACTGATGCTGATCGTACTGGGCCTGTTCCCGGCCGTCAGCGGCTTTGTGCAGCACATTCCTGAACCGGTACTGGGCGGCGCGACCATCGTGATGTTCGGCACCATTGCGGCCTCTGGCGTGCGCATTGTCTCGCGCGAGCCGCTTAACCGCCGCGCCATCATGATCATTGCACTGTCGCTGGCTGTCGGCCTCGGTGTATCACAGCAGCCGCTGATTCTGCAATTCGCACCGGATTGGCTGAAAACCCTGCTTTCCTCCGGTATTGCCGCGGGGGGGATTACCGCGATTGTTCTGAATCTTGTCTTCCCGCACGAAGAAAAATAAAACCAGGCAGAGGCAATAGCGTCCAACTTGGGTATGATAAAACGGCCAGTGTGGAAACACTGGCCGTTTTTTATTGTCTGTAACCACGGTTAAGTCTTGAGACGCAGAAAGAATTGCGGCATAACACAAGTACTCACGATGACAAGGCATGGACTGATACGATGAAATTTCTCGGGAAACTACTGCTCACCTTGCTGTTGCTAGCCCTGTTGGCACTGGTCATCGTTTACGTTGTGTTGCAAACCCACTGGGCCACAAACCGCGTCACGTCTTGGGTAAATGACAATACCGACTACCAGCTAACGCTGGGAAAAATCGAGCATAATTGGTCAGAGGCTGACCATATCGTGTTTAGCGATGTCACCTTTGGCACCAAAGGACAACCGTTGACCCTGGCGGCGCGTAAAATGTCCTTTGGCTTAAGCGCACGTCAACTGACAGAACCGAGCCACTTTGCCAGCCTGGAACTGGAAGGCGGTACCTTGAATCTGCTGCCTGGCAGTAGCATTGCCGTTCCGTTTATGGCCGATGTGCTGCAATTGCGCACCATGGCGCTGCAATCACAAGACGGTGATTGGTCGCTAAACGGGCAGCAAATTAACGGTGGTATCACCCCCTGGCAGCCAGAGCAGGGACACCTGCTCGGCACGCAGGGTAATTTTCAACTCAGCGCACGCTCGCTGCGCCTCAATGATGTTCCCGCCAGCCAGGTGCTGATTCAGGGGGAAATCAACAACAACCAGCTCACGTTAACCAATTTTGGTGCAGACGTTGCGGGCGGTCAGTTAACCGGTAATGCCCGCCGCGCGGAAGATGGCAGTTGGCAGGTGGATAGCCTGCGCCTAAGCAATGTGCGTTTACAAACCACAAAATCGCTGGAGGATTTCTGGCAGCCGGTGGCCGAGTTGCCTTCGGTGGCAGTTTCCCGCTTTGATATGGTAGATGCCCGCATTGAAGGGCCCGGCTGGGCGTTTAGCGATCTCGACGTCACGCTGCAAAATATCACCTTCCGCCAGCACAGCTGGGAAAGCGACGACGGCACGCTGTCGTTTAATGCCAGCGACATCGTCAATGGAAGCATGCACCTGATTGATCCTATTGTTAACCTCGCCGTTTCGCCGCAAGGGGTAGCCATCAAACAGTTCACGACCCGCTGGGAAGGCGGTTTGATGCGCACCGATGGCATGTGGACCCGCAATAACCAGCGGCTGACCTTGAATGAAGTCGTGGTCGCAGGGATGGAGTATACCCTGCCCACAGACTGGCGTGAGCGCTGGCAGAAGACATTACCAGCGTGGTTGAGCGACGTTGAGGTGAAGAAGTTCCGCGCTAACCGCAACCTGCTTATCGATATCAACCCGGATTTCCCGTTCCAACTCACCGCGCTGGATGGCTACGGCAATAATCTGTTGCTGGCGCGTCAGCACCAGTGGGGCGTCTGGCAGGGCACATTGAACCTTAACGCCAGCGATGCCACCTTCAACAAACTCGATGTGCGCCGTCCTTCTCTCGCACTAAACGCGGGCGATGCGCAAATAGCCATTACCGAACTGAGCGCGTTTACGCAACGTGGTCTGCTCGAAGCGCAAGCCACTGTCGAGCAGCAACCTGGTCGCGCATTCACGCTGTCATTAAACGGACGTTCGGTGCCGATGGATACCCTGACACACTGGGGCTGGCAAGCCTCTGAGCCCCTGCCCAGCGCCGACAGCAATCTGCAACTGCGTTTAACGGGTAATCTGGCCGCCAACGCGCCGCTGAAACCGACGCTGAACGGCCTGTTACAGGGGACCACCAGCGATGGCACCAGCATAAAGCAGCAGATTCAGCACGGTGAAGTGAGCAGCGCGCACTAATGACCGTATCGCTACCCCGCTTCCGAGCCGCCTTTTTCCAAGGGATCGGCAGGCTGCGCGGGTAGCACGATATACACCCCTTCGAACACCGCACCGGATTTATCATCGCCAAACAGTTCCACGTTCAGTTGCACGCGCGCTTTAAGCCCGCGCGCCAGACGCGTGAGGTTACCGCTCAACGAGCCAAGATCGGCCACCGCGCTGGGGCGGCCGGTAATCGGCGAGCTGTAACGAATATGCGCATCGGCCAGAATAATGGTGCCTCCCAGATGCCGTTCGCGCAGCAGTAACCAAATCAGCCCCCATCCGGTCAGCGTCGCCAATGAAAACAGGCTACCGGCAAACAACGTATGGTGCGGATTCTGATTACCCGCTTCCGGCATGGTGGTGCTGAATTTTTTCCCGGTATATTGGTTGATTCGCACGCCCATTTTTTCGCTGAGCGGAATATGGGCGTACCAGGCTTGCTGCAACTGTGCGCACCAGTCAGGGCGATGCAGGATATCGTCCAGTGAAGCAATGGGTTTGGTCATCAGATAATGGCGCACGGGCGTCGTTTGCGGTGCGCTAATCTCCCCTTGCAGGGAAAAACCCAGCTTGGTAAAGAACTCGACGGCATCCTCACGCGCGCTGCACACCACACGCTTGACACCTTCCTGACGTGCGACGGATTCCAATGACATCGCCACCAGCGTGCCCAACCCCTTGCACCGTACGTTAGGGTGCACCGCCATAAAACGAATAGCGGCCTCGTTATCGGCATTAATGGAGAGACGGCCAATCGCGACCAATCGCCCTTGCTCATCCACCACGGTCTGATGGTGCGCGAGCGCGTCATAGGCATCCCGTTCCGACCCTAATGGCTGGTGTAATGGCTTACGCAGCATCTCCCAGCGGAATTGGTAGTAGGCATCCATCTCTTCAGCGGTTTCAGGCACTCTAAGGTGATACATTGCCTCCTCCTTCCGATTGGCGGTGTTGCGCATCGGTGACAACGGGCGCGCAGACGCGCACGGTATCGTCACACCTGAAGCCAGAACGTGACTGGCCCATCGTTAACCAAGTCAACCTGCATATCTGCCGCGAAGCGGCCAGTCTGCGTGTGGGTGCCCCGCTCACGGCACTGGGCGGCAAAATACTGATACAGCCTGTCCGCCTCGGCAGGTTCCGCACCGCGGGAAAAGCTGGGCCGCATGCCTTTTTGCGTATCCGCCGCCAGCGTGAATTGCGATACCACCAACACACTGCCCCCGGTTTGCTGTACGTTAAGGTTCATCTTGCCCTGCTCATCGCTGAAAATGCGATAGCCGAGCACGCGCTCACACAGGCGCGTGGCCTTACGTTCATCATCCCCTTGCTCGACGCCTAACAGTACCAGCAATCCACCTGCAATTTCCCCAACAATGGCATTGTCCACCGTCACACTGGCGCGGGTCACACGCTGAATTAACGCAATCATAAACGACAACTACTCCTGGACCGCTGTTCTTTTAATCGATTTATTATCAAAAATGCCAACCGTTTTTATCACAGCTTGCCCGCGTTAGCGACGGTATTGTGTACAGGGGAAAGGGGATGTTCGGCAAAGAATTGCGGCACCGTATCGCGATCGGTCACCAAAACACTGTGGATCCCCAACGCCTGTGCGGCGGCAATATTCTGTTCGTTATCATCGAAGAAGACCGTTTGCGCCGGGGTTGCCTGCTCTTGCGTCAGCACATACTGATAAATTCTCTTCTCCGGTTTGCGCATCCCAATATCCTGTGACAAATAGAGATGATCGGCGGCCTCGGCCACTTCTGGAAACAGGGCGGGCCAATGCGCGCAGTGTAGGCGATTGGTGTTAGACAAGATAACGGCGCGATGCCCTTGCTGGCGCAGTTGCTGCATCACATCCAGAACCTCAGGGCGCAGCGCAACAAAAATGGCCTGCCAGCCCGCCGTAAACTGCTCATAGCTCAGCAGCATGCCCATTTCCTGGCTCAGTCGGGCACCAAATTCCTCATCGCTGATCTCACCGCGCTCATGCAGTTCAAAGGCTTCATCCATGGTAAAGCGCTCTTTCAGCGTAGCGAGTGGCACACCGCTCAGCTTACTCCACACGCCCAACACGCGGTTGAAATCGATATCAATGACAACGTTACCCAAATCAAAGATATAAAGCATTTCGCCCTCCAGACGTCATGGTTGTTTTTTCACTGTAGCGGGAAAACTGGTGGCTGAATAGGGAGGAACATAACTAAAACGTATACGAAATACTCACGGCGAGCAGTAAGGGGATAGCAATGACCAACCAAAAACGACAACCCTGCATAGCGCTATCGAGCAGGCCTGAGGAGGCCCGTTAGCCAGTAATTTACTGATGCAGCCATGGCCGCGTAGCCAGCGCCTGTGCAATCCAACTGCCGAACGCCCGCGTTTTAGCGGGAACCAGTCGCGCGGAGGGATGCACCAAATAGATAGTCTCGTCGTTTTCCACGGGATAGTCGGGTAGCACAGGCACCAATCGACCGCTGCACAGTTCCGGTCCCGCTAACCAGTCGGATACCATTGCGATGCCTAAACCAGAGACAGCAGCCTGTACAAGGCTACTTGCGTCATCCGTAACCAACGGCCCGGCTATCCGCACCGTCGTTATTTTATCGCCATCACGCAGCGTCCAAAGGGGATGCGAGGCCAGACGAGAGAACCCCAGACAGGCGTGTTGACCAAGATCAGCTGGCCGAGCAGGCACTCCGTACTGATGCAAATAGGCGGGTGATGCACAGAGCATACGCCGCGAGGGTGCCAACTTGCGAGCCACCAAGCGGCTATCAGCCAAGGTTCCGATACGAACAGCCACATCAAAGGACTCCGCGACCAGGTCGACATAGCGGTCTTCCAACGCGGTTTCCACGAAAAGATCGGGATAGGTGGCCAGGAACGCCGGAAGAATAGGAGCAATCCACATCCGACCAAAGGAGGCGGGCAAAGCGATGCGCAGCGTGCCACGCACACCGACCGCAGCCGCAGCCGTGTCCTGTTCGATATCCTGCAAAGTGTGTAACGCGCTGCGCATGCGTTGGTAAAAGGCCTCACCGGCCTCCGTCAATGCTAATCGCCGCGTGGTGCGTTCCATAAGACGCACGCCCAGGCGCTTTTCCAGAGCGGTAACGCGCCGCGAGAGGATGGAGCCATCTCTCTCCAACGCCTGACCAGCAGCCGTGAAACCGCCATGCTCGACGGCAGCAATAAAGGCCGTAATCTGCTCAAACTCCGTGCCGTTCATATATGCATTATTTGCAGAGGTGATTTTCAATTTCATCATATTATCAAATAAAAGCGAATTAATTAAGCTGTGAGAAAATCATCACATCCCCAGTCAAATGCACGCACTGCACTGACTGAATGGCACATTGGAACTGGAATGAGCAAAACACAAATACCGGTAGCAACCGGTGACCGATACAAGGTACTGGCGGCGATCTGCGCCTGCGTAACGATCATCCCGCTGGTATTCACTGGTCCGGCGATTTCAATACCCGCGGTTGGCCGGGACTTGGGGGGTGATCAATCTAGCTTGAGTTGGATCGTGAATGCCTACGCCATCGCATTTGGCAGTTGCGTGATGGCGGCGGGTGCCATCGGCGACCAAATCGGCCGCAAACGTTGCTTCATGGCAGGGCTTTGGATATTCATCACTATGTCGCTGTTGATCGGCTTAACCCCAAATCTGCTACTGCTCAATCTGATGCGCGCCGCCGAAGGCGTTGGTGGGGCCTTGGTACTAACCTCAGCCACCTCGCTGCTGGCGCAGGAGTTTGAGGGAGCGGAGCGCACACGGGCTTTCAGCTTCCTCGGGACAACGTTCGGTGTTGGTCTTGCATTCGGACCAATGGCTTCAGGGTTTATGATTGAATGGTTGGGTTGGCGCTCACTGTATTTTGCTATCGCACTGATCGCAGCCTTAATTCTGATGCTGGGGACGCGGCGAATCAGGGAGTCTCGTGACCCAGAGGCAAAAGGCATTGATTGGCCAGGCACCGTGCTGTTCACTGCGGCGTTGGTGTCACTGACGTTCAGCATCGCGCGCGGCCCCCAAGACGGTTGGGCGAGCCTGCGCGTACTATCACTGCTGGGTAGCACCCTTTTCCTGCTAGGCGCGTTTATTGTCGTGGAATGTCGGCGCCAATATCCTATGCTGGATATCCGCCTGTTCCGCTACCCGCGCTTCATCGGCGTCCAGCTGTTGCCCGTGGCAACCGGTTTCAGTTTTATCGCGTTGATCGTCTACGTGCCTATTTGGTTCATTATCGTGCAAGGGCTCGATGCCTTTACAGCAGGCCTGGCTATCGTGCCGCTAACAGCGCCGATGCTGGTAGTGCCGCTGCTGGCTGGGCGGCTAGCCCAGTACGTTTCACCCGGTTTGCTATCGGGCATTGGCTTTCTTATCTCCGCGCTCGGTACCTGGCTGTTAGCACACCTGTCTGCGGACAAGGATTTATGGTCAATGGCGCTCCCCATGCTGCTGGTCGGCATCGGCAACGGCCTGCCCTGGGGCTTGATGGATGCCTTGTCGGTCAGCGTTGTTCCCAAGGCCCGCGCAGGAATGGCCGCCGGTATCTTTACCACCATGCGCGTGGCCGGAGAGGCCATCGCCATTACCGCCATCGGAGCTATGTTGGTGAGTTTGACTGCAACAAATTTGCAGGCAGCGGCCGAGGTCAATGCGCTTACATTACCGAAGGATGCCACCGCGATTGCAAGCCAAATGGGAGCTAGTGCTGGACACGGTACTTTTTCCAATGCGGACAGCATCAGGGACGGAATCATTATCGAGTTGGCAA
This sequence comes from Candidatus Symbiopectobacterium sp. NZEC135, assembly GCF_025962695.1. Classification (NCBI taxonomy): domain Bacteria; kingdom Pseudomonadati; phylum Pseudomonadota; class Gammaproteobacteria; order Enterobacterales; family Enterobacteriaceae; genus Symbiopectobacterium; species Candidatus Symbiopectobacterium sp. NZEC135. The sequence continues at coordinate 39,301 of NZ_JAGFPF010000027.1, forward strand.
ATAATGCCTACACCTCGGCTTTCCACAGCATCTTTGTCATATTGGCTGTGCTCTCGGTACTCACCGCCGTGGTATGCCTCGCGACGTTACGTGAACCAGACTCGACATCTTGAGACTTAATAAGCACATCATCAGGATCAACGCGGGGAAAGCAGAAAGGAAATCAACGCGGAGTGGAAAAAGGCAGGGCGCCTGAAAGCGCCCTGGAACGGTTTTGTAAAGAGCGGCGGATTAGCCCTCTTTCGGCCCGCGGTTGGCGCGACGGCGATCGTTTTCAGTCAGGTGACGTTTACGCAGACGAATAGACTGCGGAGTCACTTCAACCAATTCATCGTCATCGATAAATTCCAACGCTTGCTCCAGCGACATTTTCACCGCTGGCACCAGCACGGTCGCTTCATCCGTACCGGAAGCACGCATGTTGGTCAGTTTTTTACCGGTCAGGCAGTTAACTGTCAGGTCATTGGAGCGAGTGTGAATACCGATAACTTGGCCTTCATACACCTCTGCACCGTGACCCAGGAACAATTTACCGCGTTCCTGCAAGCTGAACAGCGCATACGCTACTGCTTTACCTTGGCCATTGGAGATCAACACGCCGTTCTGGCGCTGGCCGATATCGCCCGGACGAATATCGTCGTAATGGCTAAAGGTGGAGTACAGCAAGCCAGTACCGGAGGTCATGGTCATAAAGTCGGTACGGAAGCCAATCAAACCACGGCTCGGAATGATGTAATCCAGACGTACACGGCCTTTACCATCTGGGTTCATGTCACGCATTTCGCCTTTACGCAGGCCCAGCGCTTCCATGACGGAACCCTGATGCTGATCTTCGATATCCACGGTAACTTGTTCGAACGGTTCCTGACGGCGGCCATCGATGTCACGGAAGATAACTTTCGGACGAGAAACCGCCAGTTCAAAACCTTCACGACGCATGTTTTCGATCAGCACCGACAGGTGCAGTTCGCCACGACCAGACACACGGAAGGTATCCGGGTCTTCGGTTTCTTCGACGCGCAGCGCAACGTTGTGTACCAGCTCTTTCTTCAGACGATCCAGAATCTGACGAGAAGTCACGAACTTGCCTTCTTTACCACAGAACGGCGAGGTGTTAACCCCGAAAGACATGGTAACGGTCGGCTCATCCACCGACAGCGGCGGCAGGGCTTCGACGTTAGCGGTATCACAGATGGTATCGGAGATGTTCAGTTCACCCAGACCGGTGATAGCGATGATATCGCCCGCTTCCGCCTCGCTCGATTCGATACGTTGCAAACCCAAATGGCCCAACACCTGACCCACTTTACCGTTACGGCGTTTACCTTCCGCATCGATAATCGTCACTTGCTGGTTCGGTTTAACGCGACCGCGTTTGATACGGCCAATACCGATAACACCCACGTAGCTGTTGTAGTCCAGCTGGGAGATTTGCATTTGCAGCGGACCGTCGAGATCGACGTTCGGCGCTTCAACGTGCTTCACGATGGCTTCGAACAGCGGAGTCATGTCTTCTGACATGTCTTCGTGATCAAGACCAGATGTCCCCATTAACGCCGACGCGTAAACGATAGGGAAGTCCAGCTGTTCATCGGTTGCACCCAGGTTGACGAACAGGTCGAACACCTGATCGACGACCCAGTCAGGGCGCGCGCCCGGACGGTCAACTTTGTTGATGACCACGATCGGTTTCAGGCCATAGGCGAAAGCTTTTTGGGTAACGAAACGGGTCTGGGGCATCGGGCCGTCCATTGCGTCTACCAGCAGCAGCACTGAATCGACCATGGACATTACACGCTCCACTTCACCACCGAAATCGGCGTGTCCTGGGGTGTCAACGATATTGATACGGTAATCTCTCCAGTTAATGGCGGTGTTCTTCGCCAGAATGGTGATACCGCGTTCTTTTTCCAGATCGTTGGAGTCCATAACGCGCTCGGTGGCGTCATTTCGTTCACCCAATGTTCCAGATTGTTGTAGCAGCTTGTCAACCAGGGTAGTTTTCCCATGGTCAACGTGCGCAATAATAGCAATGTTACGCAAATTCTCGATCACAGCTTTGCCTCAGGCATTTAGAAATAGCGCGCTATTGTACACGGATTAAGCGAGGGACCAAACAAGATCACACTCCTAAGCGATAAACAACCTAGGGGTGCTTGCTTTGTGATCCCTTTCACGGTGCAACGGCGCAGAGAAAGTAAACAAACGCACACAAACAGTGCACCATTTTGGTGATTATGAACCATAATAGTGCAACGAACGCTAATGGTGCAGGCACTGCCTTCAATGAAAGCCTGAAAACAACGCCTCCTAACCCTATGCGTAGAGTTGGCATGATTTTAGCTTAAACCCTATTACGGTAACAAACATCATTCCATAACGATATTCGTTCCACGACGATAAATGACAAATCGGGAGATCCAAGTATGTCCGCAGAACATGTTTTGACGATGCTGAACGAGCACGAAGTAAAATTCGTCGACTTACGCTTTACCGATACCAAGGGTAAAGAGCAGCACGTCACCATTCCAGCTCACCAGGTTAGCGCTGACTTCTTCGAAGAAGGCAAAATGTTCGACGGCTCCTCTATCGGTGGCTGGAAAGGTATCAACGAATCCGACATGGTGCTGATGCCTGACGCAAGCACCGCAGTACTGGACCCGTTCTATGAAGACACGACGCTGATCATTCGTTGTGACATTCTGGAACCGAACACCATGCAAGGTTACGATCGCGACCCGCGCTCCATCGCGAAACGCGCTGAAGAGTACCTGCGTTCCACCGGTATCGCTGATACCGTTCTGTTTGGGCCAGAACCTGAATTCTTCCTGTTTGACGACATTCGTTTCGGCAGCAGCATCTCCGGCTCTCACGTAGCTATCGATGACATCGAAGGCGCATGGAACTCCGGTACCAAATACGAAGGCGGCAACAAAGGCCACCGTCCGGCAGTGAAAGGCGGTTACTTCCCAGTTCCGCCGGTTGACTCCGCACAAGACATCCGTTCTCAGATGTGCCAGGTAATGGAACAAATGGGTCTGGTTGTTGAAGCTCACCACCACGAAGTGGCAACGGCAGGTCAGAACGAAGTGGCAACCCGCTTCAACACCATGACCAAAAAAGCGGACGAAATTCAGATCTACAAATACGTTGTTCACAACGTAGCGCACGCTTACGGCAAAACAGCCACCTTTATGCCGAAACCGATGTTCGGTGACAACGGCTCTGGCATGCACTGCCATATGTCCCTGTCCAAAGGCGGCACCAACAAATTCTCTGGCGACAAATACGCTGGCCTGTCTGAAGAAGCGCTGTTCTACATCGGCGGTGTCATCAAGCACGCTAAAGCGATCAACGCCCTGTCTAACCCGACCACCAACTCTTACAAGCGTTTGGTCCCGGGTTATGAAGCTCCGGTAATGTTGGCGTACTCCGCACGTAACCGTTCTGCTTCTATCCGTATCCCGTTCGTTTCCAGCCCGAAAGCAGCACGTATCGAAGTGCGCTTCCCGGACCCGGCGGCTAACCCGTACCTGTGCTTCGCTGCACTGCTGATGGCCGGTCTGGATGGTATCAAGAACAAGATCCACCCTGGCGATGCCATGGACAAAAACCTGTACGATCTGCCGCCGGAAGAAGCGAATGAAATCCCGCAGGTTGCAGGCTCTCTGGAAGAAGCACTGAACGCGCTGGACACTGACCGTGCATTCCTGACGGCGGGCGGCGTGTTCACTGACGACGCTATCGATGCTTACATCGGTCTGCGCCGTGAAGAGAACGATCGCGTTCGCATGACGCCGCACCCGGTTGAGTTCGAACTGTACTACAGCGTTTAATCAACGACTGCGTACCGATGATTTACCTCGGCGTGGTGGGCGTGCTGAACCCTGCCATGACCGAGCATCAACAGAATTATAAGAAGTTTGTTTTTGTTGCCGTGGAAACTTTTCAGCCCATCTTCGGATGGGCTTTTTTCACCATCGGCCTTATTTCTTTATCATCAATATTGGCCGTTGCGACGTAACATCCATCATCTACACTACAATGCACCGCGAGGGTGCAGGAGTCTGCGTTATGGCAACAGGCACGCTGCCCGATGCTGGGCAGATCCTCAATTCTTTGATCAATAGTATTTTATTGCTGGATAACGACCTGGCAATCCACTATTCCAATCCGGCTGCCCAGCAGTTGCTGGCGCAAAGTTCACGCAAATTGGCGGGAACACCGTTGCCGGATCTGCTCAGCTATTTTTCTCTAAATATTGAGCTGATGCGCGAAAGCCTCAACGCAGGTCAAGGATTTACGGATAACGAAGTGACTATCGTTGTCGATGGCAGAGCACACATCATGTCGCTCACCGCACAACGCATTCAACACAGTTTTATCCTGTTGGAGATGGCGCCGATGGACAACCAGCGCCGCCTCAGTCAGGAACAATTACAGCATTCCCAGCAGCAGGCAGCGCGTGATTTGGTGCGCGGCCTGGCGCATGAAATCAAGAATCCGCTCGGCGGATTGCGCGGCGCGGCACAGCTGCTGGCTAAAGCGCTGCCCGACCCCGCGCTCACGGAATACACCAAAGTGATCATTGAGCAGGCCGATCGCCTGCGCAATCTGGTGGACAGGCTATTAGGGCCACAGCAGCCGGGTTTACACGTAACGCAAAGTATTCATCAGGTCGTCGAGCGCGTCTGCAAGTTGGTTTCGTTAGAAAAACCCGACAACGTGACGCTGGTGAAAGATTACGATCCCAGCCTGCCTGAGCTGACCCACGATCCAGACCAGATTGAACAAGTGCTGCTGAACATTACCCGCAATGCGCTACAAGCGCTGGGTAAAGAAGGCGGCACCATTACGCTACGCACGCGCACCGCTTTTCAACTCACGCTGCACGGCGTGCGCTATCGCCTGGCAGCACGGATTGATATCGAAGACGATGGCCCTGGCGTCCCTGCACAGTTGCAAGACACGCTGTTTTACCCAATGGTAAGCGGCCGCGAAGGCGGCACTGGCCTGGGATTGTCGATCGCGCGCAGCCTGATCGATCAGCATTCGGGAAAAATTGAATTTAACAGTTGGCCAGGCCATACCGAATTCTCGGTTTACCTGCCCATTCGCCAGTGAGGTTCACGATGCAACGAGGGATAGTCTGGATTGTCGATGACGATAGCTCCATCCGTTGGGTGCTGGAGCGCGCGCTCACTGGGGCGGGGTTAACCTGTGCCACCTTTGATAACGGAAATCAGGCGCTGCATGCACTGGCAACCCAAACGCCGGATGTGCTGCTGTCCGATATTCGCATGCCGGGTATGGACGGCCTGGCACTGCTGCAACAGATCAAACAGCGTCATCCGATGCTGCCGGTGATTATTATGACCGCACACTCCGATCTGGATGCAGCGGTAAGCGCTTACCAACAGGGCGCATTTGATTATCTGCCAAAACCGTTCGATATCGATGAAGCCGTCGCCTTGGTTGAACGCGCGATCAGCCACTATCTGGAACAGCAGCAGCCGGTCAGAGCACAACCGCTCAATGGCCCCACCACCGATATCATTGGTGAAGCGCCGGCCATGCAGGATGTGTTTCGCATTATTGGCCGACTCTCCCGTTCATCCATCAGCGTGCTGATCAACGGAGAATCGGGAACCGGTAAAGAACTGGTGGCACATGCGCTGCACCGCCACAGTCCGCGCGCCAAAGCACCGTTTATCGCCTTGAATATGGCAGCCATCCCCAAGGATCTGATCGAGTCAGAGCTGTTTGGTCACGAAAAAGGGGCGTTTACCGGCGCGAACCAAATTCGCCAAGGACGCTTTGAACAGGCCGATGGCGGCACCTTGTTTCTGGATGAAATCGGCGATATGCCGCTCGATGTGCAAACGCGATTGTTACGCGTATTGGCCGATGGGCAGTTCTATCGCGTTGGTGGCTATGCTGCGGTGAAGGTGGACGTGCGCATCATCGCGGCAACCCACCAAAATCTGGAGTTGCGGGTTCAGGAAGGCAAATTTCGCGAAGACCTGTTTCACCGCCTTAATGTGATTCGCGTCCATCTGCCTCCCCTGCGGGAACGGCGCGAAGATATTCCACGGCTGGCACGTTACTTCTTGCAAGCAACCGCTAAAGAGCTGGGCGTGGAACCGAAAAATCTACACCCGGAAACAGAAACGGCGCTGACGCGCCTGCCCTGGCCGGGCAACGTGCGTCAGTTGGAGAACACCTGCCGCTGGCTGACGGTCATGGCCGCCGGGCAAGAGGTGCTGATTCAGGATTTACCGCCGGAGCTGTTTGAAACTACGGCCCCCGATGCCACGGTGCACATGCTGCCGGACAGCTGGGCTACCCTGCTGGCACAATGGGCCGATCGGGCGCTGCGTTCCGGTCATCAAAACCTGCTCTCCGAAGCGCAACCGGAGATGGAAAGAACGCTGCTCACGACGGCGTTACGCCATACGCAGGGTCATAAGCAAGAAGCGGCTCGCCTATTGGGATGGGGACGCAACACCCTGACGCGCAAGCTCAAAGAGTTGGGGATGGAATAGTCATAGCATACTGACGGCCATCAGCAGTCTGATGGCCGTACACCTGCTAACAAACCCGCTACCGTGTCGAGCGCGTGCGATGTACGGTGCAAATAACGGCGTGGGTTAACGCGCACGAAACATTCACGGTACCAATAAAAAGACGCGGCTTAAATTTGTGGAATCCCCCCACAGATAACACACATTTCTCCAGACAGGGTGCCCCCAGCCAATACCCATAACGATGGCAAGCGTGACGCTTACGCTCCGTTTACCGTGCCCCTACGGGTATCGCCAGGATTTACAAGCCAGCGCACAAAATTGTCGATATTTTGCTCTTTACATAAAACAGGCCCGCAGTATGATCGTGTCGCTGATTCAGGAGGAGGCACCATGTTAGATTCACTTATTTCTGCGGCAACGCACGGCGCTGAGTTAGGGTCGGCTGCGAGCCATTCACCGCAAACCGCCATTGCTGCGATTCTGTGCGCTGCATTGATCAATTTCTTTATTTAGGCCGCCATCGGGCTGATGTCCTATATCACAATAACATCTCCATCATCTCGATGATGACACGGCTTTACTCTGAAAACGCCCCGCTATCGTCGGGGCGTTTTTATTTTACGTTCATGCAATATGTATCGACGACATCGCCCTCCCGGAACAGGGCTAACGTTTATGTTTCCGAGGGCCTATTTACGATATACTCTCGATGCTGCGGCAAAATCCGTAGCCGGAATTGGCGTTCCGAACAAATGTCTGGTGCCTGAAATGCGCGTAAAGCGCATTGTTGTTCAGGCGCGTATTGAGCCGTACCTGCTATGGTGGCTCGTGCGGGGCTTCCGAAAGGAAGGCCGGTATCCAGACTGTCCGGTAACGCCAACCCCGTACGGGCTACCACCCTTGAGATTGGCGTCTCTGGTGGTAGCTAGTCAGCAAGCTACAGTCTGGAGACGATCTTATGACGACTACCCTTTCCTTGTTACACCCGCACGCCTTCATCACATTATCTACGGGGGTGCATCATGTTTGATTCAACGCCCCTTACCGTCGAAGAACACGTCGATCATTGCCGCGCACTCGCCTATGCCATCATCGAGTTGGATGATCCTCAAGCCAAAGAGCTATTGAACTTTATCCTGTGGGAACGGTTGAATCAGCTAAATGGCACACTGCAAACGGAGGGGGCGGACGATGAGTGAATTGCAGAGAAGGATGCGGAAACAGAGACAGGTAGCGATACGTTGATCTGTTGATATTTCACATTTTAGAACATGGCATCAGCGGTAATTGCCAATGGCGCTGGCAATTACCGCCATAAAGATCATCAAATCACACGCGAGAACTGTTGTGTCCTTGCCTTGGCACGCAGATAGCTGTCAAAGCACATGCAGATATTGCGAATCAACAAGCGTCCTTTCGGCGTCACCACGATCCCCGTAGGGTGCAATTCAGCCAGGCCATCCTGCACCAGCGGTGCCAGCAAGCGCAAATCTTCCGCGAAATAGAGACGACAATCGATGCCGTAGTCCGCTTCAATCGCTGCGTAGTCCAGACGGAAATTACAGATAAGACTCTTGATCACATCGCGACGGATGCAGTCATCGTGCGTCAAGCGCAAGCCACGCCATAGCGCATTACCCTGCTCACCCACCTTCTCGTAGTAGGTTTTCAACACCTTTTCATTTTGCGCGTAGCTGTCGCCAATCATGCTGATCGCCGACACCCCCATGCCCAGCAGGTCAGTATCCCCCTGCGTGGTGTAACCCTGAAAGTTACGGTGCAATTTACCGGCACGTTGCGCCAGCGCCAGCTCATCGTCTGGGCGAGCAAAGTGATCCATGCCGATAAACTGATAGCCTGATTGGGTGAGCGTGGTGATGGTTTGGCGCAGAATCTCCAGCTTTTGTGCGGGGCTGGGTAAATCAGCATCTTTGATTTTACGCTGGGCGGCAAACAGCGTCGGCAAATGGGCGTAGTTAAACACGCTGAGCCGGTGCGGGTTTAACTCAGCCACCCGTTGCAGGGTAAACGCAAAGCTTTCCGGCGTCTGCTTCGGCAAGCCGTAAATAAGGTCGATATTGGTGGAGGTAAAGCCAAGCGCTTTGGCGCGTTCAATCAGCGCAAAGATAAATGCCTCATCCTGCTCGCGATTCACCAGGCGTTGCACTTCCTTGTTGAAATCCTGCACGCCCATGCTCAGCCGGTTAAACCCTTCCGCACGCAGGTGGTCGAGGATATCCAGCTCGATTTCACGCGGATCGACCTCCAGCGAAGTTTCCACCTCATCCGCAAACTGGAAATTCTCGCGCAGCAGCGCCATTAAGCGGCTGATTTGCGCTTTGTTGAGATAGGTCGGCGTGCCGCCACCCCAGTGCAGCTGCGTGACGATGCGCCCGGCGAACAGCGGCGCGCGCTGGCGAATCTCCACGGCCAGCACATCAAGATATTCTTCAGCTTTGTGCTGCTGGCGCGTCACCAGCTTGTTGCAACCGCAGAAATAGCACAGGCGATGACAAAATGGGATGTGGACATAAAGCGACAACGGCCGCTCTGGATAACGCGCTATCGCCTGGCGAAATGCCGCATCATCATACTGTTCGTTAAACTCGAGCGCCGTGGGGTACGAGGTGTAACGCGGCCCGGAATAGTTGTATTTTTGAATCAGGGCTAAATCCCAATCGACATGTTGATCTTGCATGCTGTTACTCCTTCCGCTTGTATTTCCCGACAGCGCTTTTCAGCGGCAGCTTACGCTGCCCTGTCCCGAACACGGTGCGCTGTAATCGCGTTTTACGCCGGGAAAGCAGCCACAGTTTAACCAACAGACACAGCAGATAACAGACAACCAACACCAAGATGAGAGTCAGTAGCCCTTTCATCTATCAGAATACGTCTTTCGGGTTATTACGTTTGAGGAGCTGCATCATGTCTTCCTGTTGCGCTTCCTCTTCCTCATCATCCATTTCGATGCCCAGCTCATCCATCAGGGCATTGATACGATCGAGCGTGCTGTCCACCCATTTCTGCTCGTCTTTACTCAGCGTCTCGCCGTTATCCAGACGTTCCAGCAATGCATCGAGGCGATCGTCATTCTCCAGCAGCGCCAGCTCCTGTTCAGGAGTTAGCCGCGTTTCAACCGGCGTGTCTACTTTAGCCGGTACGACCGCTTTTGCGGGCTTTGCGCTTTTCGGTGCGTCATCACTGACGATCAGTGCGACCGGTTTTTTGCTCCCGATACGAGGATCGTGTTTCTTGCCCTGACCGGATTTACCCGCCTCCCCGGTCTCAGGGTGCGCACGGCTGCCCGCAGCATGACCACTGTGTTTTTTCTGACGTTTACGCTCCCAGCCTTCGCTGTTAAGCTCGGCGCGCGTCTTTTTCTTTGCTTTCGATGTTGACGCCTTTGCGCCAGGGGCTTTGGTGCCCGAATTTTTCACCGGCTGTTTCATAACAACACTCTCAGGTAAACAGAAGACAATTGCGGCGGAATCTAGCAGAAAGGCCAGCAATAAAAAAGGGTTGGTGCGGCTAACTGGGTGAATTCGGCCTGTGCTCCGCACGCTGCGACCGATAACCCCGCGTTTCGGGTCAGTTATAGGTATAATAGACCCAAAACCCCCTATCCAGACAGAGATAACCATTGTGACCGAACAACAGAACCCGAACGTGACGCATAACTACAATGTGACGCATTTTGTCACCAGCGCACCCGATATTCGTCACCTGCCTGCCGATAGCGGTATTGAAGTGGCGTTTGCCGGACGCTCGAACGCGGGAAAATCCAGCGCCCTGAACACACTGACCAACCAAAAAAGTCTGGCGCGTACCAGTAAAACGCCGGGACGAACCCAGCTTATCAACCTGTTTGAAGTCACAGACGGCGTGCGTCTGGTTGACCTTCCCGGCTATGGCTATGCCGAAGTGCCGGAAGAGATGAAGCGGAAATGGCAGAAAGCGCTGGGGGAATATCTGCAAAAACGCGCCTGTCTGCAAGGACTGGTGGTGTTGATGGATATTCGCCATCCGCTGAAAGATCTCGACCAGCAAATGATTGAATGGGCCGTAGATGTGGATCTGCCGGTGCTTATTCTGCTCACTAAATCCGACAAACTGGCTTCCGGTGCGCGCAAAGCGCAACTGAATGCCGTGCGTGAAGCCGTGCTCGCGTTTGGCGGAGATATTCAGGTTGAAGCCTTCTCCTCCTTGAAAAAAGAAGGGGTGGATAAATTGCGGCAAAAACTCGATCTGTGGTTCAACACCCGCCCTTCAGTGCAAGAATACGTCGATAATTGAGATCAACCGCCGCGATCGTTTGCGATCTTGCGGCGTTTTTCTGACGTACGCCCAATAAAAAACGCCCCAGTCACCGAAGTGACCGGGGCGGCTAATATTCAGCCAAATCCGATTACGTGAAGTAAAAGGTCTGAAAGATAGAACATCTTACCTCTGTACCCTACGTGGTTAACTCTACCCTATTTTTTCGCCAGAACAAAGGTTTTTTTGTTGTTTAGTTTCATAAAAAATGGCTATGGGTCACACAAAGTCGAGCAAGCCACCCAATCCTGTAGTTTAATTACAGAAATGAATAACGTAATGCGCATTAAACATTCAGTTGCAACATCCTGTTTTTCTGTGCATTAATGCGCCTCATCCCAGTTTTTACCTTCGCCCACATCCACACGTAATGGAACGTTAAGCGACATACACCCTTCCATCAGGGTAGCGATCTTTTGTTTTGCCGCATCCAGCACCGATTCATGAACTTCAAACACCAATTCATCGTGTACCTGCATGATCATATTCACCTGCGGCTGCTCGTGCTGTAGCCAACTGTCGATCGCAATCATCGCCTTTTTGATGATATCAGCGGCAGTGCCCTGCATCGGGGCGTTAATAGCGGCACGTTCCGCCGCCTTGCGGCTCATCGCATTGCGTGAGTGGATATCCGGCAAGTAGAGACGGCGCCCATCCAGCGTCTGCACGTACCCTTTCTCGGCGGCTTCCTGACGGGTTCTTTCCATGTAGTCCTGTACGCCAGGGTAGCGCTCGAAATAGAGGTTCATATAACGCTGCGACTCGGCGCGGGGGATACCCAACTGACGAGACAGGCCGAAGGCGCTCATGCCATAAATCAAACCAAAGTTGATGGCCTTGGCGCTGCGGCGCTGCTCTCCGGTAACGTTTTCCAGCGGTAAGCCAAAAACTTCTGCGGCGGTGGCGCGGTGAATATCCAACCCTTCAGCAAACGCGCTGAGCAACCCGGCATCACCGGAAAGGTGCGCCATAATGCGCAGTTCTATCTGAGAGTAGTCCGCTGCCACAATGCGATAGCCTTCAGGGGCAATAAACGCCTGACGAATGCGTCGCCCTTCATTGTTGCGCACCGGGATGTTTTGCAGGTTGGGATCGCTAGAGGAAAGACGCCCCGTCGCCGTAACCGCCTGATGGTATGACGTGTGCACCCGCTGGGTCAGCGGGTTGATCATCAGCGGCAGCTTATCGGTATACGTCGATTTCAGTTTCGCCAGCCCACGATATTCCAGAATGCGTTTGGGCAGTGGATAGTCATGCGCCAGCTCTTCCAGTACTTCTTCATTAGTAGAAGGGGCACCTTTCGGCGTTTTCTTTAACACTGGCAGCTTCAGCTTATCGTACAAGATCCCCTGCAACTGCTTAGTGGAAGCAAGATTAAACGCTTCACCGGCCAGTTCGTGTACTTCGGTTTCCAATTCGGCCAGACGCGCGGTCAGCTCCTGAGAATGCTGCGCTAAAATGCCCGCATCAATCAGCACCCCCTGACGCTCAATGCGTGACAGCACTGGCACCAGCGGCATATCGATATCACGAAACACCGTCACCAGTTCCCCTTGCTGTTGCAACTTTTCCCACAGGGTTTGATGCAAATGCAACGTGACATCCGCATCTTCTGCGGCATAGGTGCTGGCCTGTTCGACGGGGATCTGATTAAAGGTAAGCTGGTTCTTGCCCTTGCCCGCAATCTCTTCAAACGAAATGGTTTTATGTTGCAGATAGCGCTCGGCCAGGCTGTCCATATCATGACGGCCTGCCACGCTGTTTAACACGTAAGACTCCACCATGGTGTCATACGCGATACCGCGTAGCTCAATGTCGTAGCGCTTCATTACACCCTGATCGAACTTCAGGTTCTGCCCGATTTTGCGCAGCGCGCTGTCTTCCAGCAGGGGTTTAAGTAATTCCAGTGCACGCGCTCTGTCGATTTGCTCCGGCGCATCCAGATAATCATGCGCCAGCGGCAGATACGCCGCTTCACCCGGCGTCACCGCAAACGACATACCGATCAGATTGGCGCTCAGCGTATCCAGACCGTCCGTTTCTGTATCAAACGCAAACTCTCCCGCCTTTTGAAGGCGAGCAATCCACAACTGTAAGGTCTCTTCATCCTGAATAGTGACATATCCTTCGCGACTCAAGGCAACCGTCGCTTCCGTTTGCGGCTCCGCTTGTGCCGTAGGTGCCGCTGGCTGTGAAACCGCAGATTGCCCCTTGCGACCTTGCATCCAGGTGCCGCTTTCCACATCGGCTATCCAGCGTTTGAAATCATAGCGCTTAAACAGCCCGTGCAGTGCATCCACATCGGGTTCATTCACCGTCAGCTCAGTGCAGGTTTGCTCCAGCTCGACGTCAGTTTTAATGGTCGCCAGTTGATAAGAGAGGTATGCCGCTTCTTTATGCTGTTCCAGCTTTTGCGCCATGGTCTTTGCGCCGCGAAACGACAGCGTGGCGATCTTATCCAGATTACCGTACAGGGTATCCAGCCCGCCAAGCCCTTGGAGCAACGCTTGCGCCGTTTTTTCACCGACGCCCGGCACCCCAGGAATATTGTCCGATGCATCTCCCATCAGGGCCAGAAAATCGATAATCAGCTCCGGCGGAATACCGTATTTGTCGCAGACTTCTTGCGGTCCAAGCACCGTATTGTTCATGGTGTTGATAAGCGTGATCGTCGGTGACACCAACTGTGCCATGTCTTTATCACCGGTGCTGATCAGTACCGGCGTACCCGCGCTTTCCGCCTGACGCGCCAGCGTACCGATCACGTCATCCGCTTCCACCCCGCTGACAGCCAACAAAGGCAGTCCCATGGCACGCACCATCGCGTGCAGCGGCTCAATCTGCGCGCGCAGATCGTCCGGCATCGGTGGACGGTGCGCCTTGTAGTTTTCGAACAGTTCGTCGCGGAACGTTTTTCCTTTGGCATCAAACACCACAGCAACGTGGCTGGGGGAGAACTGGAGCAGCAGGCTGCGCAGCATATTCAGCACGCCATACATGGCACCCGTCGGCTCGCCGGCGTTGTTCGTCAAAGGAGGGAATGCGTGGTAGGCACGGTATAAATACGACGAGCCATCGACCAAAATTAACGGGTTTTGCGGAATCTGCACCATGTTCTGTCATGACCTATGTCGTCCATCATGGCGCTAAGCATGCCATAGCTCACAGCAAGAGACGAACGTTAACGCACAGAAAACCGCAAATCTGCCATACATACAGCAAATGCCCTGTGGATAACTTTGTGCATAGAAAAAGAAAATCAGAATGGGAGCAATGTAATATCAAAAAGAGATTCACATATTATGGATTTTTTTCAGCAAGATAAAAAAATATTTCCGGTAAATACCCGTAATACAAAAAACATTTTTTTTGTGGATAGATATTAGCTAAACGCTAATTAAACGTCACCGAGGCAAAATTGTCGTAGAGGATTAGGGATATATCGTGGGTATAACTGCGCCTGTCATCAGGCGCAGTTGCGCGAAAAGTATTATTTTTTCTCAATCAGGAATTTCACAACATCAGCATATTGCTTCACGTATGCATCCATTGAACTGGTATCCAAGCCATCGCTTTTCACCATATATTTGCCATTAACAAACATGGCCGGCACACCGCGCAGTTGCAAATCAGCGGCGGCTTTTTCTTGCTGGGCAACCAGAGATTTCACCACGAAGCTATTCAATGCACCGTCATAATCTTCAGCTTTAACACCCGCCGCCACAAACACCTTGCGAATATCGTCTGTGGTTTTCAGCGTTTGGCTTTTTTGCACCGCATCAAACATTAACGGGGTGATTTTATCTTCTACACCCAGAGCAATAGCAACCGCCCAGGCTTGCGTCAGTTCTTTGCCCAACTGCCCGAGAAAATCAACGTGGTAACGCGTAATTTTAGTATCCGCTGGCAGCACTTTACTGACAGCTTCAGGAATATGGTAAACCTCAGCAAACTGATAGCAATGCGGGCAGTAGAAGGAGAAAAACTCGAGTACCTGCGGTAATTGAGGTACCGGCTTATTAACTTCAACGTACTGTTTACCATCAGAAAAATCTGCCGCTGATGCACCGAAGGCCAACATAATGCCCAATAATGCCGCAAATACACTCTTCATATAACACGTCTCTCCGTTAAACATCAGTACATGGACAATAGCTGTAAAGGAGGCTCCTGTAACAGCTTAACCTGTTCAGTAAATATTGCTGTTTGCCTGAACCAGAAATCATCATCTTTTATCCAGGGAAAGCTCGGGGGAAATGCAGGATCTTCCCAACGGCGAATAATCCACGCTAAATAATGCACCATTCGCATCGCTCGAAGCGGCTCAATTAACGCCAGCTCTTTTTCCTGAAACGTCATAAACTCATTATAGGCTTCAAGCAGAATATCGAGTTGAATTCTCTGCTCCTGACGATCGCCATGAAGCAACATCCATAAATCCTGCACCGCAGGTCCGTTGCGGGCATCATCTAAATCGACAAATAGCGGGCCGTCACGCCAGAGAATATTTCCAGAATGGCAGTCGCCGTGCAATCGGAGAAAAGAGGCATCCGGTGTCCAATAGCGTTTTACCATTTCGATAAGTTGCTGGGTGGACTGCAAAAAGGAATCTCGGCACGCAGCAGGAATACGTTGCGTTTGCGTCAATAACTCATAAGGCTGGTCGAGATATTCCTCAACCCCGATCGTGGGGCGAGCAAGAAAAAGCCCTTTTTGCCCCGTTTGATGCCAGCGCCCCAGAAAACGGCCAACGCCTTCCAACTGTTCATCATTATCCATTTCATATTGCCGCCCGCCGACGCTTGGGAAAACGGCAAAATAAAATCCATCATAACAATGCAGCGTTTGACCATTCAGCTTCACGGGTGCCACAACGGGCACCTCATCGTCAACCAATGCGAGGGCGAAATCGTGTTCTTCCTGAATCTGCGCCTGCGTCCACCGCTCAGGACGGTAGAATTTAACGACAAAACGGCGCCTGTCTTCATCCATAAATTGATAAACCCGGTTTTCGTAGCTGTTTAGCGCCGTTAAACCGGAATCAACCCGAATCCCTACCGCGAAGAGTGCATCGATAATCAGCGAGGGAAACAGCGTCTGAAAATTAAACACTGAACTTTGCATAGCCGTCATCATTACTCGCAATAGGAACTAAAATAAGCGTGAAAAAGCGGCACCTATCAATAAAGGCATCAGTCCTTGATAACACCCCGGGCACGCAGCAGCGCTGTTTTGAAATCTTCCTCATAATCCTTTTTCAAGCCAGGAATAACCTGCTCTTTATCCGCGTCACGCATTTTCAAATGGTAGATCAGGATATCATCAGTCAGCTCACTTAGCTGCCCCTGGAACCCCGCCTCCTGTGCAAGTTTTTGTAAAAATTGGACCAAATTCAGGTCCGGGTCTTTTTGCCAGGCAGGATGCAGTAATTCAACCAACTCGTTAACGCGATGACATTTCATGGTTTAATCCTCTTATACTGTATATATACCCTAAATAATTCGAGTTGCAGGACAAAACGTTAACGTTTTGAACAGCGCTTGCGCTGGCCCTTTAGGGCGAGACGCATTTATGCGTCTCGTAACGCGGCAAGCGAACGAATCCCGATGAGCTTACTCAGGTAAGTGATTCGGGTGAGAGAACGCAGCCAACGCACCTGCAACTTGAAGTATGACGGGTATAAACGTTGATATCACCTTAACAGCCTTAACCACGGGTGGAAAGCGCTTGGCGTCAGGAATTATTTTGCCCAGAATAGAGCCTCAGCGGCGCGACAAAGAGGGATCACATGGTAACAGGCATCATTCTGGCGGGTGGCCAGGCCAGCCGAATGGGTGGGCAGGATAAAGGACTATTAACGCTGCGCGGCATACCGCTCTACCAACACGTGTTAACCCGCCTGAAACCCCAGGTGGATCGCGTGTACATCAATGCCAATCGTAACCTGCCGGTTTATCAGGAAAGTGGCTGCGCCGTCTTTAGCGATTTGCCTAATGGCTTCTCTGGCCCCTTGGCCGGTATCTTATCCAGCCTGAAAACCATCGAGACAGAATGGGCCGTTTTTGCGCCCTGTGATGTCCCCAATTTACCCACCGATCTGGTGGCGAGACTGTGGCACGGCAAACAGCAAGGGTATGCAGCCTATGTCAACGATGGCCAACGAGAGCATCCAACCTTATTGCTTATCCACCGCTCCCTGATGCCAAAGCTTGAAACCTACCTGGAACGTGGCGATCGTAAGCTGATGCTTTTTCTGGCAGAGATCGAGGCGACCCCCGTACTTTTTGCGGACTGCCCTTTGGCATTCCAAAACCTGAACACCCCTGACGATCTCTCCAATTGGCAAGAGGCCAATCATGACTGAGCTGCATCGCCCACGCCTGCTTGCCGTTAGCGCGTATAGCGGTACCGGAAAAACCACCTTGCTCACCCATGTGATCCCGCTCCTTAAAAAGAAAGGGCTACGCATCGGTGTGATAAAGCATACTCACCATGATATGGATATCGATAAACCCGGCAAAGACAGTTATGCGCTGCGTAAAGCAGGCGCCAAGCAGACGCTTGTTGCCAGTAACCAACGCTGGGCGTTGATGACAGAAACACAGGAAGCCAAGGAGGTAGACCTCTATGAGATGGTGAGCAAGATGGATGTTGATACGCTGGATGTGGTGCTGGTTGAAGGATTTCGACACGAAAAGGTGCCGAAGATCGTTCTCTCACGCAGAGGGTTGAGCAAGAAGAACGCACACGATTTGTTGGATAGCTATGCTATCGCGATTGCCAGCGATGATGATGAAGACAGACAGCTTCCCTTGCCCTGGCTGGATATAAACGATCCTCAACAGGTGGCTGACTTCATAGAAGGTTGGATCCGCGGGTAAAACGCCCGAATTACCCCACTCCTGATGATATAAAACCCTATACCACCAAAAACCACGCACAGCAAAAAGGGCTGTCCTTTCGGACAGCCCCTTCGCTGGATAAAAGCCTGGCAGTTCCCTACTCTCACATGGG